>NZ_JBMFGY010000122.1:0-8867 GCF_049977125.1 Acidiphilium sp.
GGTCAGGGGGCTTTGCCCCCTGGACCCCCACTAAGGGCGAGGCCCTTAGAACCCGATGGATTTTAAAGGCTCCGCCTTTAACGGGGTCCAGGGGCAGCGCCCCTGGCCTTACTGGCTACCCCAAGCCCCACCCTCCCGACCATTGGACGTATGACGGTCATCGTGACGTGCGGGCGGGGGTTTTGGCGACGGTGGGATCGTCGTTGATTTTCGGGCCGCGGCGCAGATGATGTTCGCCCAGAAGCAGAAGGATCGGGGCGGCGATATAAATGCTTGATGACGTGCCGACGACGATGCCGAACAGCATGATCCAGGCGAAGCCGGAGAGTGACGCGCCGCCGAACAGGGCGAGCGGCAGGGCGGCGAGGAAGACGGTGCTTGAGGTGCCGAGGGTTCGGTTGAGGGTTTCGTTGATCGACAGGTCGATCAGGTCGCGCAGCGGCATGGTTTTGTATTTGCGCAGGTTTTCGCGCATCCGGTCATAGACCACGACTTTGTCGTTGGTGGAGTAGCCGATCACGGTGAGGATGGCCGCGATCGTGACCAGGTCGAACGGGATCTGGGTAATCACCATGAAGCCGATCGTCTTGGTGACGTCGAGGATCAGGGTGGTGACGGCGCCGACCGCGAACTGCCATTCGAAGCGGAACCAGATATAGACCAGGATCATCAGGAAGCTGAGGCCGAGGGCGATGATGCCCTGGCGGAACAATGTGGCCGAGACCGAGGCGCCGATGGCCTGGGTGGATAGGATGTCAGCACCGGGGATGGTCGTTTTGACGACGGTTTCGGCGGCGGTGAGGGATTGTTCGGTCGCCTGGGCATTGGCTTTGGATTCCAGGCTGATCAGCACGCCCTTGCCGTTGCCAAAGCCTTGCAGCGCGGCGCCTTGCAGGTGGGCGGCGTCGAGCCCGGCGCGGAGCTTGGCGAAATCGGGTTTGGTGGGTGTCGCGACCTGGATGACGACGCCGCCCTTGAAATCGAGGCCAAGATTGAGTCCGGGGTGGATGAACAGGATGATCGAGGCGGTGGAGAGCACGGCCGAGACCATCAGGCCGATGAAGCGCCCCTTCATGAAGCGGATGCGCGTGCCGTCCGGCACCAGGCGGAAGGCGGGGGTGGTGAGGAATTTCATGCGCTTGGCCTTAGTAAACCGGCAGGGCGGCGGGGCGGCGGGCGATATACCAGCGCGCCGTGATCAGCCGGACCAGAACGGTCGAGGTGAAGAGGGTGGTGATGATGCCGACACAGATGGTCACCGCGAAGCCGCGCACCGGCGGCGAGCCAAAGATGAACAGCGTGATATGCGCAAGCAAGGTGGTCACGTTGGAATCGATGATGGTGCCGTAAGCGCGCTTGTAGCCGGCTTCGAGGGCGGCGAGCGGTTTGCGGCCGAGTTTGACCTCCTCGCGGACACGCTCGTTGATCAGCACGTTGGCATCGACCGCCATGCCGAGCGTGAGCAGGATGCCGGCCATGCCGGGCAGGGTAAGGGTTGCACCCATCAGGGAGAGCACCGCGACCAGAAGGAGCAGGTTGACCACCAGGGCGATATTCGCGAACCAGCCGAACAGGCCATAGAAACTCGCCATGAACAGGATGACCAGAGCGAAGCCCACGGCGAGCGAGATGATGCCGGCGCGGATCGCATCGGCGCCGAGTTCGGGGCCGACGCTTTGCTGTTCGACCACGGTGAGCGGGGCAGGCAGCGCGCCGGCGCGCAGCAGCAGTGCGAGGTCGGTGGCGGATTGGGCGGTGAAATTGCCGGTGATCTGGCCTTGCCCGCCGATGATCGGGGTCTGGATGACCGGCGCCTCGATGATTTTATGGTCGAGTTCGATGGCGAAGAGTTTGCCGACATTCTTGGTGGTGATTTCGGCGAATTTGCGTGCGCCCTCGCCATTGAAGGTGAAATTGACCACCCATTGGCCGGTTTGCGGGTCCTGTCCGGCCTGGGCGTTGGTGAGGTCGGCGCCGTCGACCGCGACGCGGGACCGGATTGCCATGGTTTGGGTCGAATCGTTCAGCATCGGCAGGATCTCGACGCCGGGTGGTGGGGTCTTGGTTTCAGGGTTCACGTTCTGCGCGACCATATGAAAGGTCATGTGCGCGGTTTTGCCGAGCAGGCGCTTGATCCGGTTGGGGTCTGACACGCCGGGGAGCTGGATTACGATCTGATCGGTGCCTTGGCGCGCGATCTGGGGGTCGACCACGCCGGAACCATCGATCCGGCGGCCGATGATCGTGATCGATTGGGCGATCGCCTGACTTTGTTTCGCGATCAGCCCGGCACGCGAGAGGGTGAGGGTGACGGCGCCGGCGTTCGAGATGTGGATGTCGAGATCAGGAGCACCGCCGGCGGCCTCGACCGGGCTGATCAGCCGTTCGAGGATCGGCCGGGCGGCGGCGGCATCGGAGGGTTTCAACAGGTTGAACTGGACGCGCTTGGCCGGGACATTGGCGCCAAGATCGGTATAGCCGATGTCGGCCTTGAGCAGGGCGTGGCGCACATCGTCGGTCAGGCCGGTGAGTTGCTCCTTCACCACGGCGTTCATGTCGATCTGCATCAACAGGTACGATCCGCCGCGCAGATCGAGCCCGAGATGGATCTGCGGCCAGGGAATATCCGGCAGCGGACGCTTGATCAGGTTCGGCAAAGCGAGCAGCACGCCGATGGCGCAGAACAGCACGATCAGGGTGGTTTTCAGGCGCGAGAAATAGAGCATGGGCGGCGATGGGTCCTTGAGCGAGCCGGGTACTCGGCGGGGGTGGTATGGCGGGGCCGGCTTGTGCGTGCAAGTGTAGCGATGAACGGGGAGGGTTTCGGTGGACAGGCTGAAAATCGGTGTGATCGGTGCGGGGCATTTCGGGCGTTTTCATGCGCTCAAAACAGCGGCGGCGGAACGGGCGGTGCTGGTGGGGCTGCACGACCCTGATGCCGCGCGGGCCGGGCTGGTCGCGGCTGAGGCGGGTTGCGCGGTGCTGGATCTCGATGGGCTGATCGCGGCGGCCGATGCGTTGATCATCGCGGCACCGGCGGATGCGCATTTCCCGCTGGCGATGCGGGGTTTGGCGGCCGGGCGGCATGTGCTGATCGAAAAACCGATCGCCGCGACCCTGGATGAGGCGGATCAGCTGGCGGCGATGGCGGCGGCGCGGGGATTGGTGTTGCAGGTGGGGCATCTGGAACGGTTTTCCGCGGCGCATGGCGCGGTGGCGGCGCGGATGGGGCGACCCCTTTATATCGAGGCCGTGCGGGTGGCGCCGTTCAAGCCACGCGGGACCGATGTTTCGGTCATTCTCGATCTCATGATCCATGATCTCGATCTGGTGCTGGCCTTGGTCGGCCAGCCGATCGAGAGCGTCGATGCGGTGGGTGCGGCGGTGGCGAGCGCGCATGACGACATCGCCAACGCACGGGTGCATTTCGCCGATGGCTGCGTGGCGACCATCACGGCGAGCCGGATTTCACTGAAAACCGAGCGCAAGATGCGGATTTTTTCCGAGGCCGGGTATCTGACGGTGGATTTCGCGGCCAAGACGCTGACTCTGATCGGGCGCGATCGCGGCATGGCGCTGCCGGGGTTCGAGGAATTCGGGCTGGAGACGGCAAGCTGGCAGGATCATGACGCACTGGCTGCCGAACACGCCGCGTTCCATGCCGCCTGCCTCGATGGAGGTGCGGTTCTGGTCGATGCGGCGGCGGGGCGGCGGGCGCTCGAGGCGGCGATCAAGGTGAGCGCCTCGATCGCGGCAAGCCGGGCGCGGGCCGTGCGGTCGGGGCTGATCCGATAGCGGAAGCGTCGCCGCGACCGGCACGGGCCGGTTTAGAGCGATATGCGATTAAGTTGACGCGACAGCGGCAACATAATCGCATGAAATCGCTCGAAAAAACATAGAGCTCTAGCGGTTGAGTGCCGCCATCTGGCTGGCCGCATAGCGGGTGCCGGAAGCCGATCCTGGGGGCATGGCGCGTTCGAGTTTGGCGAGGTCGGCGGCGGACAGCGGTACGTCGAAGGCGGCGAGATTTTCATCGAGATGGTCGCGTTTGCCGGTGCCGGGGATCGGCACGACGTCGCTGCCCTGGGCGAGCACGAAGGCGAGGGCGAGTTGTCCGGTCTTGCAGCGGAGGCGATGGGCCATTTCCTCCAGGATCGTGACCAGCGTGAGGTTGCGGGCGAAGTTTTCACCGGTAAAGCGCGGCTGGGCGCGGCGGGCGTCACCTTCGGGGATATCCTCGGGGGATTTGAACATGCCGGTCAGAAAACCCCGGCCGAGCGGCGAATAGGGCACGAAGCCGATGCCGAGTTCGCGCAATGTCGGCAGCACTTCGAACTCCATATCGCGCGTCCAGAGTGAATACTCGCTCTGGACCGCGGCGATCCGGTGCACGGCGTGGGCGCGGCGGATCGTGTTGGGGGCGGCTTCGGAGAGGCCGATGTAGCGGATTTTGCCCTCGGCCACGAGGTCGGCCATCGCACCGACGGTCTCCTCGATCGGCACGGTGGGATCGACCCTGTGCTGGTAATACAGATCGATGGTCTCGACGCCGAGCCGCTTCAGGCTGGCCTCGCAGCATTGCCGGACATAGGCCGGCCGGCCGCAGACGCCGCGGAACGTGCCGTCCGGATCGCGGACATTGCCGAATTTCGTCGCGATGATGACCTGATCGCGGAACGGCGCGAGCGCGCGGCCGAGCAGGATTTCGTTGGCGCCCATGCCATAGATGTCCGCCGTGTCGAACAGGGTCACGCCACGCTCCACCGCGTGGCGGATCGTGGCGATCGCTTCGTCATCGTCGCGCGCGGCGTAGAAATCAGACATGCCCATGCAGCCGAGCCCGATGGCGGAAACCACCAGCGATGTGCCAAGCCTGCGTTCGTTCATCGGCGATATCTCCTGGGATGGTGCGAACAGAGCACCCTCACACTGTTTCATGTGGCTGATCGTGACGGCTTGGCAAGCGTGTTCGTTGCCAACATTACGCGATGTGAGAGGCGTTCGCCAGGATTGCGGCGATCAGGCGTCCTGCAGGGCGGCCGGGCCGATGGCGGTTGCCGTGCGGGCGACGATGGCCGCCTTGGCCTGGGCGAATTGATCCGCCGGCAGGTAGTGGGACAGCACCTCGTCCGGCGTGCCATCGGCGCGGACCTGGCCCTGATCCATCCAGATCACCCGGTTGCACCATTGCATGACGACATCGGCCGAGTGGCTCGACAACACGAGGATTTCAGCGCCGCGCACCATCGATTCCAGCCGTTGGCGCGCGCGGCCCATAAAGGCGGCATCCCCGGCCAGAATCCATTCGTCCATCAGCAGGATCTGGGGGCGGATGGCGGTGGCGAGGGCGAAGCCGAGCCGCACCATCATGCCCGAGGAATAGATCCGCACCGGCAGATCGATGAATTGGGCAAGCTCGGCGAAGGCGGCGACATCCTCCTGCAAGCGTGCGATCTCGGCGTTATGCAAGCCGCTGAACAAGCCGCGCAGGCGGATGTTCTCGCGTCCGGTGAGGTCGGGGTTCATGCCCTGGCCGGCATCGAGCAGGGCGGAGAGCGCGCCATCGATGGTGATGCGCCCGCCGCTCGGCTCGTAGATCCCGGCGAGGGTGCGCAGCAGCGTGGTTTTGCCGGCGCCGTTGGAGCCGACCAGGCCGAGCCGGTCACCCGAACGGAGTTCGAAATTCACGTCGCGCACCGCCTGCACCACGACGCGCTTGCGGGCGTCCTCGCCCAGGCGGCCGCGGCCGGACGCGGCGGCCAGCATGGTTTTTTTCAGGCTGCGGCTCTCGCCGTGGTACAGCGGGAAATTGATCGAGAGCGCCTCGGCGCGGATCATGGTCATGCCGTCAGACCCAGAACGCGATGCGGCTGCGCGCCCGCACGAAGAAGACGCCGGAAATCAGGATCAGTGCCGCGGAAAATCCGAGGGCTGAGTCCCAGGTCGCAGCACTCGGCATCTGGTTCAGCAGAGGCGCGCGCATGATTTGCAGCAGTGAATAGAACGGGTTCCAGTTGAGCAGGATGACGCCGATGCCGCGATCCTTCAGGATTTGGGGACTCCAGATGATCGGGCTGACGAAGAAGGCGATCTGCATGACGCTGGCGATGATCGGCGGCACATCGCGGAACCGGGCGCAGAAGCCGCCGAACAGCAGTGACACCGCCATGCCATCGATCAACCAGAGCGCGAACGCCGGCAGGGCCATGAACGCGACCTTGCCCGGCCAGGTGTTTTCCAGGGCGAACACGACCACGATCACGATCACCGAATGGGCCAGCACCATCACGTTGCGCACGACGCTGCGTGCCGCATGCATCGACATCGGCATCCGCATCGCGTGGATCGTGGCGTTCGCCGAGGTGTAGGCGACGCAGGCGTCGGTCACGGTCGAGGTGATGAAATTGTTCCACAACACGAGCGAGAGCGACAGGAATGGCAGGTAGGTGTGCAGATCGGTCTTGAACAGATGCGAATAAACAAAGCCGAGCGCCGCGATCATCACCCCGGTCGAGAGGGTCAGCCAGAACGGGCCGAGCAGAGAGCCGCGATAGCGCAGCTTGATGTCGAGGAAGGCGAGAGTCCAGACCAGGCGCCGCAGGGTCCAGGTTTCAGCGAGATCGCGGCCGGCCTGGACGAACAGGCCGGGCCAGCCGAGGCCGGCGGTGATCACCAGATGCGCGTCGCGCCGGTTCAGCACGGTGCCTTCATCGATTGCGCCGGCGATCGGCAGGGCTTCGGCCGCTGCGGGGTCGGCGGGGACGATTTCGGGTGTCTTGCTGGTGGCCGTCGAGCTCATGATCCGGCGATACAGGAAGGCATCGAGCGCTTCAACCGAGGCGGCGGTTCAACACGGAAAGCTTGCCGCGATTTCATGCCGCGGGGTTGGTTTCGAGCGGGGCCAGCCGTGTGGTCACGCCGCGCAGGATGCGGACGCGCTCGCCCGGATGCAGGCTGGTGGGCTGCGGCTGCATGACCGAGATGATCGTGCCGTTGGTTTCGCGCACGATGAATTCGGTCGCGGGGGCCAGGGTTTCGCCGGCGCTCGCCGGGGCGCCGAGCGCGCCGAGCACGCCGCCCTCGGCACCGGCGATCTGCAGGATCACCTCACGCGCGGACACGATGGTTCCGGTAGCTCCCGGCGGTGCGGTGGACGACATGGCGGCCGGGGGTGACGCGGTGCAGCCGGCGAGCGCCCCGATCGTCAGCAGGGCGCCGAGCGCCGCGCCGATCCGCCATCCCGGCGCGTTTCGATCGGTGCCGGCGGCGGATGCTGCGATCTGATTGCGGAAATACCCCATGAAAACTCCGTCATCGGCCAGTATTGCCAAAGACATAGGCGAAAAATCGCGCCTGTCCATGCGCGGGGCGGCGGATGGCCTGATCGGGCGTGGGGTGAATTTGGTGGTTGCCATAAAATCACCATTAAGTTAGGGGGTTTATAGGATGTCCTTCATTCGCCGTTCGAGGCTTGCGGCGAAATTGGCGCGTCGGATGAAATCACCGCGCGTCACACTGCGTAAAATCCGCCCGAGCGGCGGCGTTTGGGAGAGTTTGGTCGTGCATCAAGAGTCGGCGATGACGGTTCCGTTTTCTGCGACGACGCGCCGCGACCGCGCGATGCCGCTGCGGCGATGGATGTTCAGATTGTCCGGGGTCGCGGCGGTCGCGTTTTTGTCGGCCTGCGCCTCGCATCAGTCGAGCCTGCCGCCGACGCAGCAAGCCGCCGATTATGCCGCACACGCGCCGGGCAATTACACGCCGCCCGGCCCGCCGAATGATCCGTGGGGACCCTATATCCGCCAGGCCTCGGCGCGGTTCGATGTGCCGACCAAATGGATCCGCCAGGTCATGCGGGTGGAATCCGGCGGGCATGAATATATGAACGGGCATCTGACCGTCTCCTATACCGGCGCGATGGGGCTGATGCAGCTCGAACCCGAAACCTACCGCGAAATGGCCGCCCGCTACGGCCTGGGGACAGACCCCTACAACCCCTATAATAATATCATGGCGGGGGCCGCGTATATTCACGAGATGTACCAGATCTATGGCTCGCCCGGTTTTCTGGCGGCGTATAACGCGGGGCCGGGACGGCTCGATGATTATCTCGACTACAAGCAGCCGCTGCCCAACCAGACCCGCCAGTATGTCGCGATGATCGCGCCGAATATCGCGGGGGTCTATCCGGCCAGCCAATCGCCAGCGGTGGATCTCGCGATGAATGCCCTGCCGGCGCGAATCCGGCCCGGGTTGCGGCCGGGGTATCAGGAGGCTTCGACCGAATCGCTCAACGCCTCCCAATTGGCCGCGAACGGTTCGGCCACGCCGGCGCCGCAGATCGAAACCGCGATGCTGACGCCGCGGATGGAAGCGGCCGCCGCGCCGATGATGCCACCGCCGCCGCCACGGCAGGCGCCGGTTCAGATGGCGATGCTGACCCCGCCGCCCGTGGTCGAACGACCGCGCTATACGCCGCCCGCCGCGCGGGTTTTGCCGCCGCTGCATCGGGACACCGGTTTTTCGCTGATGCCGACCGCCGAGGCCGCCGCCCCGCCGCCCCTGCCACCGGCGGCAACCGCGACCCAAGGCAGCGGATCGCGCTGGGGCATTCAGGTCGGCGCGTATGACACGCCGGCCCATGCGAAGGCGGCACTCGGTATCGCCGAGCTTTCGGCGGTGTCCTCGCTGATCACCGGTCAGGCGGTGGTGCTGCCGATCGCGACGGCGCATGGGCAATTCTATCGCGCCCGCTTCGTCGATCTGCCGCATCAGCAGGCGATCGCCGCCTGCCAGCGGCTGAATAACGGTCCGACCGGTTGCGAAGTGTTGTCGCCCGCGGCGCAGTGAGGCGGCGCGACCGGAAA
>NZ_JBMFGY010000123.1:0-8836 GCF_049977125.1 Acidiphilium sp.
AACTAAAAAATGCAACTGTAATGCTAATCTCAAAAAAGCTCGAACGAGCCGGCATGGCTAGGGTGGTAATCCGCAGGCAGGCCTTGCAAGCGTCGAGCAAGATCAGAAAGTGTTACACCGTCGGTAGCCGTACCAAAATCGAGATGCCACGTGTCAGGTACTTGCGGATTCAGTTTTGCCAAAAAGCCGCAAAGTCCGTCAAGTCGTTGAGTTATGAGATCGAGCGACTGGGCAACTTGGTGTGCCGATGGGTCGTGGTCATTTTGCGCCAATGCCGATCCCAAGACGGACTGAATACCAAGAGAAAGTACCGACAGTTCACTCAGTTCGATTTCGAGGGCGCCAAATAATTCGGCGAGAGGCCGCGTCACACTCGAAATGGCTTCACTCTGATACTGAGCCGTTGAATCGCCACTCATTTCAAAACAACTCCAAGGATCCTGATGTCGCGCCAACCAAAGAGTTCGCGTTCTGTCGTTCCGTCCGAAAAACCGGGCTCTGATCCTGCCCCAGCAACGTCTGTCGGGCCCGGCCAGAGACCGGCCAAAACTGAATGCGGCGACCACGCTCGCCCCGCAGGCTACCGCCGACGACTGCAATGCCTTCATCACGCAAGAAACGTTCAGTGAAGCTCGCATTCAGATCACCGACATCGGTTAATCCACGCATCATACAGGCACCGCCGAATAATTTGGCACGTAGCCGAGACCGCTGAGCGCCGCGACGAAGCAATCCATTAACCAGCAACTCCATCGAATAAACGCCGTACCGCATCGCATTACCGGCAGGAGCGATCCCATTGTGTGCCATACGGTCACCGGGCAAGAGGAAATGATTCATCCCACCGACAGCGGCCACCGGATCCCAGAGGCATGCGGCAATGCAAGACCCTAGAATTGTCGTGAGGCACACGTACGGATCAGTATCAACATACTGTTCACCCTGAACGATGTTAATCCGTCGATCACGACAAACAGCATCTTGCGCTTGGTCGATCATCGGAGCGGACCAAGAACCGCTTCGATTTTTTCCTTCAACGTATCCACCGTAAAAGGTTTAACGAGATAATTGTTCACCCCGTGCTGCACAGCCGTCATGACCATCTCCTTATCGGCCCGGCCCGTTAACATGATAAAGCCGATCT
This sequence comes from Acidiphilium sp., assembly GCF_049977125.1. Taxonomy (NCBI): domain Bacteria; kingdom Pseudomonadati; phylum Pseudomonadota; class Alphaproteobacteria; order Acetobacterales; family Acidocellaceae; genus Acidiphilium; species Acidiphilium sp. The sequence goes on from NZ_JBMFGY010000123.1 coordinate 1,145, forward strand.
TGCTGATCGGTGGATGCGCCCGCACTGCGCGCAGCAAGCTCAAGCCATTTAGATTGGGCATGTTGTAGTCAGAAATCACAAGATGCACCGGCTGTTTGCGCGTCAGAATGACCTTGAGCGCCTGCTCACCATCAACCGCATCCAAGATTTCGCCAATACCTAGTTGCTCAAGACCAAGTCGGGCAAGACTACGTATGGTTTGCTGGTCATCAACCACCAGAATTGTCAGTTCTTTGGCGATGGGCATTACACATGTTCTCTTTGAAGGGGGTTGGCCTTGGATTGAAGGTTCGCTTCACTCAAAATTTGGTCTGCGAGCCCGGCCAGCGGTAGTTGGCAGGCAACCGCACCAATCTCGAAAGCGACTCTCGGCATGCCGTAAACCACGCTGCTCGTCTCGTCCTGACCGAAGGTAGTAGCGCCCGCTCGACGCATAAGCAGTAGTCCCTCGGCCCCATCACGTCCCATACCAGTCAGAATAAGGCCGATCGACCGCGGCCCACAGACCCGCGCGACCGAGCCGAACAGAACATCAACCGATGGACGATGGCCATTGACGCGATCGGCATGGCTGAGACGACAGATGAGCTTGCTTGTGCCGACGACTTCCAGGTGGGCACTGCCGGGGGCAACGTAAATACGCCCAGGTACAATGGGCGCCCCGTCGCTCGCTTCTGCCACGGTTGGCGCACAGAGCCGATTGAGCCGATCTGCAAAACTTTTGGTAAACGTCTCCGGCATGTGCTGCGCAATGACCGTTGGTGGACAATTCGGTGGAAACTGGGTCAGAATCGTAATCAACGCTTCCACCCCGCCTGTTGAAGAGCCGATCGCGAGCACGCGTCCGTCCGGTGAGAAATTGCGACTCGCAGCCGCCTGCGTTATTGACGTCCTGGTGATTGATCTCATCGACGATCGGGACTTTCCAGCCGCCTTGATTTTTTCGGCAAGTTGGTCGAAATCGGCTGATCCTCCAACACCGGGCTTACCGACACAATCAAATGCGCCAAGTTCCAAAGCCTTGAGATTGGCTTCGGCACCTTCATGCGTCAGCGTTGACACCATGATTACCGGCGTCGGCCGGAGGCGCATGATTTTGTCCAGGAAATCAAGACCGTTCATATTCGGCATTTCGATATCGAGCGTAATCACGTCCGGATTAAGCATCTTAATCGCTTGGCGCGCTTCTAGGGGATCGGCCGCCTGACCAACCACCTTAATCTGAGGATCGCGCCGCAGCGAGGCGATAATCAAGCCGCGCATCGTAGCGGAGTCATCGACGACGAGAACCCTGACCGTCATGCGAGAGCACAGTTCGGCGTAAAGCGCCGATAGGTTGTGATACCATCGCTTCGCAACGCACGTTCTGCAGGCCCGCTGACACGTTCCGAGTGCCCAAGGTACAGAGCGCCTTCAAGCTCAAGCAGCGGGACCATACGCGTCCAGATTTTTTCCTGCGTCGGCAGATCGAAGTAGATGACGACGTTGCGACAGAAAATAGCCTGGAATTTGCCCCGCATCGGCCAATCACCGATCAGATTGAGTTTTCGGCATTCGATCAAGGCGCGCAAATCATTATGGGCACGAGACCGACCTGAACCGTTCTGTGCCGGCTCGAACCAGCGCTGCCGCATATCTGCTGGAATCGGCGTCAGCGCCTCCTTGTCATAAAGCCCAGCCTTCGCCGCCGCGACCATATTCGGGTCGATATCGGTCGCCAGAACTTTGATGTCGTATTTTGCTGCGTCGGGCATCAACGACAGGATGGTTAGACCAATCGAATAAGGCTCCTGGCCGCTCGAGCAAGCCGAGGACCAAATGCGGACACGCCCACCCTGACGCGCCTGTTTGATAAGCGGCGGCAGGATGATGGTTTTGAGATGATCAAAATGATGAGGTTCACGGAAAAACCGCGTGACGTTCGTTGTCAATGCCGCGAGCATTTCATGACGCTCATTGGCACCGTCAGGTCCGGAAACTAATTTGCAATAGGCGGAGAAATCCGGAAGTCCCAATGCACGTAACCGCTTGGCCAACCGCGAATAAACCAGCGTCGCCTTGTTCTCTGGCAACGAAATTCCGGCATCAGCATGCATGATGGTAGCAATGCTACGAAAATCCTCTAACGTCAGGCGGAACTCACCGCCCTCGACAAGTGTGGCACGCGATCGTGCTGAGACGGCGAGCGCGCTCATGCCGCCTCCAATTGATCGACCGGCAGGATATGATCGAGCGAGATCAGGCTGATCATTCTGCCATCGACTAGTAAAATCCCCCGCACAAAGGTTTTGACCAATTCGGATGCAACGTCCGGTGTTGCCTGGATGGCGCTGTCATCCATCGTCAAAATATCGGAAACTGCCTCGACCAAAAGGCCAATCTGACGATGCGCGATTTGAGCGACGATAATGACATGCCGTGCAGTTGGCTCTGAACTCGGCAGCCCAAGCCTTACGGCGAAATCGACAATCGGCAACACGGCACCGCGCAGATTGATCACGCCGCGCAAGAACGGTGGTGCCTGCGGCAACACCGTTGCGGCAGTCCATCCCCTGATTTCCCGTACCGTCATTATATTAACACAAAACTCCTGCTCACCCACCCTAAAGGCGATCAATTCACGCATTTTCGAGAAACTTTCGGGTTTTTCGGCCATGATTCAGTCCACCGCTAAAAGATTTGATTCCGGACGCAACAGCTCGAGTCCAACGGTATCGGGCTTTAACGGGTCGGAGCGGATCGGATCACTGCGCGTGACCGATACAATCGCATCAACATCAAGGATCAAGGCAACGCGCCCATCCCCCATCACCGTGGCCGCCGCAATGCCGGGGATGGTCTGATAATTGGCTTCGAGGCTTTTGATCACGACCTGCCGCTGACCCAAAATCGCATCGACCAGGAGGACAGCTTGTGCCCCTCCCTCACCCTCGACCAGAAGAGCGACACCTTTTTCCGCTTCAGCCGATTCAACCCGATACCCAAGCACTTGCCCGACATCGATCATCGGAATACAGCCACCACGTAGAGTAATTACACGTACGTCGCGACCGAGCGTGTGCATGTTGGCTGAGCGCGGCTGTAGCGATTCGATCATCGCACTCAGTGGCACGATCAGCGTGTGTCCAGCTACCATCACCACCATGCCATCGAGGACTGCGAGCGTCAGCGGCAGACTAAGCACAAAGGTCGACCCCGCACCCGGACGGGATACAATCGAGATGCGCCCGCCCAACGCTTGAACGGACCGTCGCACCACATCCATGCCGACACCACGGCCGGAGATGTCCGATACCGCATTGGCGGTCGAGAATCCGGGCAGGAAAATGAGATTGTCGGTCTCTTCATCCGTCAGCTGGGCATCAGGCCCAATCACGCCGTTTTCGATCGCCTTAGCGCGGACCCGCTCGCGATTGATCCCAGCACCATCATCGGCGACCTCGATCACAATTCGACCGGAGCGATGCAAGGCCGAGAGTTTAACCACACCTTCCGCCGGTTTGCCGTTAGCTACACGTTGCGCCGGAAGCTCCAATCCGTGATCGATCGCATTACGAATCATATGCGTAAGTGGATCGGCGATCCGTTCGATGACAGTTTTGTCGACCTCGGTGCCTTCGCCCTCGGTCAACAGCCGCACCTGCTTTCCAGTCAATGAGGCAACTTCGCGCACCAGACGAGGCATGCGCTGAAACACCGAACGCACCGGCTGTGCGCGGATCGCCATGACGCTGTCCTGAATTTCACGCGTGAGCTGTTCGAGCTCATCGAGTGCGGTGCTTACACCTGAGGCGCGAACCAACCCCGCTTCGGATACGCGCTGCGACAACATCGAACCGTTGATAACAAGTTCCCCTACCAAGTCGATCAGTCGATCCACCCGATCCAGGTCAACCCTGATGGTCGCTCCCAAACCAGGTGAGACGTCAGATCTGGAACCGGCACCATCCGCCGTTGTTGTAGCAATTGGTGTGGCCGACGACGTCGTTGGTGATGACGCAGGAGCGGCGTCGTTGACCTCGGTCGCCTGAGCTTTGCGAATTAGTTCCATGATGTCGAAGTCCCCGGGCGAAGCGTCCGCGGCGACAGCGGATCCAGCTTGATCCGCAATCACTGACAAATCACAATCGTCCTCGACGAACTCAAAAACGTCACGGATAGCTGCCTCGCTACACTCCCCGTGAAGCCGAACCGTCCACCCTAAATAGGCGCCTTCAGGATCGAGTTCCGCGAGATCTGGCAGTAATGAGGTATCGATCGTCACCTCGATCCGCCCAAGCCGTGCGAGTTCACGCAGCAGAAACGCGGTTTCATTGGCTTTGGCGTATAGTGCAGCATGGGGTTTTAAATTAATGATCAATACCCGCTCCGATTTAGGCGGAACATCAGCCGCAATGGCAACGTCGTCATCGATCGCAACTGGGGTGAAGACAAAGTCCCCCATGCCGTCGTCATCGCCGGGCATTGATTCTGCTGTCGGACGACCGGCGCTCGGCTCCGACGGGGCTTCCGCTTTCTGTGACCCTGACGAGCCATTCAGTTCGCGCAACTCCTGCGCCAGGGCTTGGATTTGGTGATCATCGGCACTGCCTCCGTCGCGCGCGACCCGAACAAGGTCGGCCAAGGTATCAGTGGCCCGCAGCATCAATTTCAATGCGATCGGCGAGGCCGCCATTCGGCCCGACCGCACAAGATCAAGAGAGGTCTCAAACACATGGGCAAATCTTACCAAATCGTCGAGTGCGAATGCGCCGGCACCGCCTTTGATCGAGTGCACCGCCCGAAAGACGGCATTCACGGTCTCGGCGTCGCCGCCACCTTGCTCCATCGCCATTAGTCCGGCCTCAAGCTCGGCAAGCTGCTCCTCACATTCCTGAAAAAATGTATCTCGAATGGCCGCCATCGGGTCCATCGGTGTGGTCTCCGGATTATTGAGCAAGAACGAGAAAGAAAGACATGCGCCCACCCATTGGCTTAAGCCGAAACTCGACGAATCGCATCAACCAGCTTGGCTGGATCGAACGGCTTCACGATCCAGCCGGTTGCACCTGCAGCCTTCGCCCTAGATTTTTTTTCGCCGTCAACTTCAGTGGTCAACACCAGTACCGGTGTTGAGCGCCACGAGGCGTCGCGGCGGATCGCCTCGATAAAACCAAATCCATCCATTCGCGGCATATTGATGTCAGTTATGATGACATCTGGCGTCTCATCACGGAGAATTTCCAGACCGTGGATGCCATCCTCTGCCTGGACAACCCGGAACCCGGCATGGACCAGAGAAATTTTCAACATATCGCGCATTGTGCGTGAATCATCGACGGTCAGAATAGTTTGTTTCATGCCATTGTCTCCGGCAGAGAGGTCAAATCTTCTGTACTAACCCCAAGTAAAATCAACGTTTCCACAATCATCGGAGGAATATTTATGACTAGAAAGCGCTTTCCATCGGCTTTCCACGTAGCGCGGGCAGCCAGGAGAACCTGTAGACATTGGCCGCCAAGGCGCTGAACCCTGCCACTGTCGACCTCGACGTCAGAGCCCCGACGTTCAAGCATTTGCTCCGTCAGGGGCGTTGCCGCCTTAAGATCGAGCACCGCATTCAATACGATCCGCTCGGCCTCGGACGGTGGCTTTGATTTTCTACCCATCGCTTTCGTTCCCAATCAGAATTCCTCCCAACGATCTGCACCGTTAGCCACTTCGAGTTTTCGCATTGGCCTGACCTTTGAAGAACCGTGCCCAGCAACAGAACCCTTGTTGCGGAACGCGACGGACTGAATAGCTGGATTTATCTCTTCATTGATTTGAAATCGTTGGATCACCGCAAGAAGATCCTTGGTCTCCTGAGTGAGGCTGTGGGTTGCAGCCGTTGCCTGTTCAACCATCGCCGCGTTCTGCTGGGTAACCTGATCCATCTGGTTTACCGCGACATTTACTTGATTCAGGCCGGTCGCCTGTTCCTGTGCAGAGGCTGCAATGTCGATCACAATCACGTTGATTTCACCGATATGGCGCAAAATCCGCTCCAGGGCGTTGCCCGTCTGACCAACCAGATCGACACCGGTAACGACTTGCTGAGCAGACGTGGAGATTAGGGATCTGATTTCCTTGGCGGCATCAGCGGCGCGCTGTGCCAGCGCCCGTACCTCCGATGCGACAACTGCAAAACCCCGTCCGGCATCACCGGCACGAGCCGCTTCAACGCCAGCGTTTAACGCGAGCAAATTTGTCTGAAATGCGATTTCATTAATAACGCCAATGATGTTACCAATTTTCCGCGACGAGTCTTCAATGCTGCCCATCGCCGCCACAGCCTCGCGCACAATGGTTCCGCTGAGTTCAGCGTCTACCTTCACTGTACTGACGGACTCCTTGGCATGAGACGCGCCTTCGGCGGTCTTACGTACGGTGGCGGTGATCTGGTCGAGAGCTGCTGCGGTTTCTTCGAGGCTCGCAGCCTGCTGCTCGGTCCGGCGTGAGAGATCATCAGAGGCAGCCGCGATTTCACCGGTGCCTGCTCTAATCGCCGCTGCATTGGCAGCAACAATTTTCATTGTTTCCTGCAACGTCGCCATGGCGACGTTGAAATTGGATCGTATGACCTCGTAATCGGCGTCAAATGGTTCAACGAGGCGGAATGTGAAATTTCCAGTCGCGAGCTTTTCCAATCCCGTACCAACGCCATCGACGACCCGCGCCAATTCCGCCGCGGCGCGCGTGCGATCTGCCTCATTGCGCAATCGTTCAGCATCAGCCACTTTGCGCTGATCTTCTGCTGCCGTTTCGAGACGGCGCTTTTCGATCCCCGTATCCTTGAATATTTGGACTGCGCGAGCAATGTCGCCAATTTCGTCGCGTCGGAGCGTGCCCGCTATCATGACATCGGTCTCACCACCAGTGAGCCGGGACATAACATCAAGCATCGCGCGGATCGGTGTTACGACCCAGATCCGAAAGCCGAGAAAGCCGGCCAAGAGCGTCAACGCGAGGCCACCGAGGATCAGGATAAACGTTGTGACGATCATCTTATGTGTCGCTCTAGCCAAGGCCACTGCTTTCGCGTCGGCACCGGCTGAAATGGATCTCGCGACCGCCTCGGAAGCCAAGATGAACGGCCGGAATTTCGGTGCACACGTCGCGAGATAGTTGGCCTGTGCTGCCAGTATTAACTGCGGCGATGTATTTGTCGAACCCTGCCGGATAGATTGCGCGCACGCATCGGCGATGATGGCGTGGCCCCGATCCCGCAGGGCCATCACGATTTTGACGCGGTGCGGGTCAAGTCGTGCCGCCGTGGTCATCAAGGTGGAATACAATGCCATGGAGTGGGTAATTTCGGCTGCGATACGCGCATTCCGGCTTGCAGAGGTCGAGATCAGGAGATTGGCAATATCCGCCTGCGCCGAAATAATTGCCCGGTTGCCCCGCGCGATCATGAGCGCCGCCTTAGTTTCACCCCTGATCAGATGATTGTATGACACACCGATCCGATTGACCCCTTCAGTAACAAATAGTGTGACGCCGATCGTGAACACCCCGAATGCCGCCATCACGACCAGAAATTTTAGAAGGATGGGCACGTGTTTCATGAGGTTACCTTTGTCCGTTCGGGCAACGATGCCCGAATGCACCGTGACTTCGGCTTCTAATGCGTGTTGATTAGCATCGGGTTAAGACGTCGCCGATCAGTCG
>NZ_JBMFGY010000124.1:0-8799 GCF_049977125.1 Acidiphilium sp.
CAGGAAGATGGCGCACCCGAAGAGACTCGAACTCCTAACCCCCAGATTCGTAGTCTGGTGCTCTATCCAATTGAGCTACGGGTGCGCTGATGGGGGTGGATTAGCCGATGGCGGCGGAGATCGCAAGGGTCGGGGATTGGCGGGCATCGGGGCGGGCATCGGGGGCCTATCATGACGGTGGCGGGTTCATTGGATGATTGATCGAACTGGCGGTATAGCGGGGGCGCTGCAACGGATGATGCGATGATGGGGGCGGATGATGGACGATTTCTCGCTTCGACAAGCCGTGATCGATGCCTGCCGGGCGATGAATGCGCTCGGCATCAATCAGGGGACTTCGGGCAATATCAGCGTTCGCCAGGGGGCTGGCATGCTGATCTCGCCCTCGGCGATCCCTTATGACCGGCTGGAGCCGGAGATGATCGCGGCGATGCCGCTCGATGCCGAGGATGGCCGGTGGGCGGGGCCGCACCGACCCTCGACGGAGTGGCCGTTTCATCATGCCATTTTGCGCGCCCGGCCTGAGGTGCGGGCGATTGTTCATACGCATGCGCCGTATGCGACGACTCTGGCCATCACGCGGCGCGGGATACCTGCGTGTCATTACATGGTCGCGGCGTTCGGGGGCGATAATATCCGCTGCGCGCCTTATGCGTTGTTCGGCACCGGGGAACTGGCGCGGCTTGCGCTGGCGGCGCTGGAGGATCGGATGGGCTGCCTGCTCGCCAATCATGGCATGATCGCGCTGGGCGAATCGCTCGACCAGGCGCTGTGGCGGGCGGTGGAGCTGGAGAGTTTGGCCCGGCAATATTATCAGGCGTTGCTGCTGGGGGAGGTTTGTTTGTTGAGCGATGCCGAGATCGCGGCGAGCCGGGCGCAATTCGCGGGTTACGGGTTGCGCGATCGGTCCGGGTCGCGGGGCGCTTGATGGCTTGGGGATGGCGCGGTCAGCCGAGCAGCTCAAGTGCCGCGGCGGCGGCGGCGTCGCTGGGGGTTTGACCCGAAGGTGGCGCGAGCCGCGCCAGGGCGGCTGCAAATCCGGCGCGTTGCCGCGCGCCGATGGCCGGATTGTTCAGGATCGTTTCGAGCGTGGCCGCGAGCGGCGCGGGCGCGCAATCGGCCTGGAGCATTTCAGGCACCAGGGCGGCGCCGGCGAGCAGATTGATCATGCCGACATAGGGCACCGTGATCAGGCGCCGGGCGAGGAAGGCGCTGATCGGATTGACCCGGTAGGTGACCGCCATCGGCACCCCGGCCAGCGCGAGCTCGAGGGTTGAGGTGCCGGATTTGGTCAGGGCGGCGACGGCGGCGGCAAAGGCATCGTAGCGGGTCGCGGTGTCGGACACGATGATCGGGCGAATGGGCCAGCGCGCGGCGAGGGCGGCCAGTTCCGGCGCGATCGCGGGGGCGGCGGCGAGCACCGGCACCAGCGCGGGATGGGCGGGTGCCAGGCGGGCGAGGGTGTCGCGGAACACCGGCATCAACCGGGCGGTTTCGGTGCGGCGGCTGCCTGGCAGCAGGATCAGCGGCTGTGCCCCGCCATCGAGGCCGAAGGCGGCGCGAAACCGCAGGGCGTCGCCCTGATCCGCGCCCGATTGCAGCACCGGATGGCCAACGAACACCGGGTTGAGCCCGTGCGGGGCGAACACCTCCGGCTCGAACGGCAGCAGGCACAGCAACCTGTCCCATAATCCGGGAAAATGTTTCACCCGACCGGGCCGCCAGGCCCAGATTTGCGGGGCGACATAATGGACGCGCTTGATCCCGAGGGGTTCGATCGCGCGCAGCAGCCGCAGCGTGAAGCCGGGACTGTCGATGGTGACGACCAGGGCGGGGCGGCGGGCGGTGATGTCGGCCACGGCCTGGGCGAGCCGGGCCCGCAGGCTCAGCACCCGCGGCAGGATTTCGGCGAGACCCATCACCGCGAGATCCTGCATCGGGAACAGCGAGGCGAGACCCTGCTCGGCCATGCGGGCGCCGCCGATGCCGGCGACTTCAAGCGCGGGATCGCGCCGGCGCATCGCCTCGATCAGCCGCGCGCCGAGCACATCGCCGCTGGCCTCGCCGGCGACCAGGTAGATCAGGGTCATGCGAGCGCGATCACGCGGCTGGGCGGCGGGTTGCTGGGCCAGTCGGTGCGGTTGCGGACGGCGGGGTCGGCGCGGGTGGCCGCGAGGCGGGCGGGATCGAGGGTGACGAGAAGGAGATCCGGCGAGTCGAGTAGGCCGGACGCGATCACCCCATCATCGGGGAAGCCGCGATCGACCGGGCCGAACGCGCAGGCGGTGCCGCGATTGTCATCGAGCGTGGCGGACCAGGGGGCGGCGCCGGTGGTTGGCGCCAGCGCGGTGAAACATTGATTTTCCAGCGCGCGCGCGCGGGCCGAGAGACGCACGCGGTTGAAACCGTGCAGCGTGTCGGTGCAGGTGGGGATCAGGATGAGGTCGGCACCGGCGAGCGCCTGCGCGCGGGTGAGCAGCGGGAATTCGGAATCATAGCAGATCGCGATGCCGAGCCGCCCGAAATCGGTGGCGAAGACGCAGGGCGCGGCGCCGGCGGCGATGCCCCACTGCTCGCGCTCGAAACGGGTCATGACTGATTTGTCCTGAAACGCGATCGCGCCGTTGCCGTCGATCAGGGGCGCGCGGTTGCGCAGCGCGCCATCGGCGCCGCGCATCGGCAGGGTTCCTGGAAGCAGCATGATGCCGTGGCGGCGGGCGAGGCTGCGGAAGGCGGCGATCAGGGCGTCGGCGCGGCTGACCACGGCGTCTAGCTCGGCCATGACATCGGGGTGGGGGACGAAGGCGCCCGCGAGCGCCATGCTCGCGTATTCGGGCAGCATCAGCAGATCGGCCTGTTGCGCCTTGGCCTGGGTGATCAGCCGGTCGATGCCGGCGATGAAATCATCGAAATCGGCCGGCCGGGTGACGGCGAAAGGGGACAGAGCGAGCCGCATCATGACGGGGTTATAGCGGTTTCAGCCAGGCTTGCAGCTGGTTCTCGATTTCGGCGGCGGCGCCGATTTCGCGCCAGCGCATCCGGCAGATCAGCCCTGGGTGCGGCGCGTAGCCGCGATGGCGCCAGAATGCGTCGAGCGTGGTTGCATCGGCCGGGCGGCGCGGGTCGGCGGGATCGCGGATCACCGCGCAGAAGGCGGCGTGGCGCGCGGGGGAGACCGCGCGCGCGTGGGCTTCGCGCTGGGTGAAGAACGCGACGCCGGCCCCCTGGCCGCGATATTCGGCCAGCAGCACCGATTCGCCGAAGTAGAACACCTGCGCGGGGTCGAACCCGGCGGCGCGGAAAGGGTGTTGCAGCGCCGCGCTCTCATCGGTCAGGGGCAGGCAGGTCGAGGCGCCGACGATGGCATCGCCGTCGCGCGCGATGATGATCGCGGCGTTCTTGCTGGCGGCGTAGGTGGCGACGTAGCGTTGTTCGTAGGCCTCGTCGCCCTGATAGAGATAGGGCCAGTCGCGGAACACGGCGATCCGCAGGGCGGCGAGGTCTGCGAGGTGCGGCAGGATTTCCGCGCCGCGCAGACGCTCGATGGTGAGCGGGGAGACGGTCAGGTCACCCGCCCTGCTTGTTGCCTGCTGGAACCGCGATCATGGCATCGCTGGGCGCCTGGGCCATGAAATGTTTCAGGGCGGCTTTTTTGTCGGACATCGACATGTCCTTCTGGGTTGCCACGACCGGGCAATAGACGGTGAGCATGTATTGGTGGATTTCGCTCTTGCTGAGGTCGGGATTGGCTTTTTTGATCGCGGCGAGGAGGATTTGCGTCCGGCTTGCCAGCGTGTCGGAGGTGACGCCCTGCATGATGTTCATGATGGCGTCGCTGGGGTCGATCAGCGGGTTGGTCAGCAACGGGCAGCCGAGTTTGCGGGCGGCGGCTGACGCGATGGGGGGCAGGTCGAGATAATCGGCGTCGGCCAGGGCGATGCGGTGCGGCGGCGCTGATTTGCGCAGGTTGAACACATGGGCGGCGGTGGCGTCCGGCACGCCGGGATTGCCCCAGGCGGTGCGCACATAATTGGTGACCGCCGCGATCTGGTGATCGTTGAGGATCGAACCGAAGGCCGGCATGGCCGGGCCGTTGGCATGCCACGGGATCATGCCGCCGAGCACGATGCCGATCACATTATCGGGCGCGCCACCCCAGCTTGCCTGATTGCCGGCGAGATTGGGGAAGACATCCGCGACGCCCTTGCCATCGGCCTGGTGACAGGCGGCGCAATTCTGGGCGTAGAGGGTTTTGCCCTCGGCGATTTCGCTGGCCGGCACGCTGACCATGGCGGGGGCGATGTCGCGCGGCGCGGTCGCGGTTTGCAGGTAGGCGGCGAGATCGGCGATGTCGGATTTCGGGACCTGGCTCAGGCTGTAGTCGACGACCGATTTCATCGGGCCGAAGGCGGAGCCGTATTGCATATTGCCGCCGTCATGCAGGTAGGAGACCAGATCGGCGTGGCTCCAGGCGCCGACGCCGTATTTTTTCGAGGACGAGATATTCGGCGCATACCAGGGTTCGCCGAGAATCTGCGCGCCGGCGAGGGTTTCGCTGGATTTGATCGCGAACAGAAGGTTGCGCGGCGAATGGCATTCGGAGCAATGGCCGAGGGCTTCGGCGATATAGGCGCCGTTGCGCACCGCCGGTGTCCAGTCCGCCGCGTAATGTACCGGGGCGGTGCTGAAGAACATGATCCGCCAGCCGAGCAGCATCGCACGGATGTTGAAGGGGAAATTCAGCGCGTTCGGCACATGGGGCGCGTTGACCGCTGGAATAGCGTCGAGATAGGCCTTCATCGCCAGCACGTCGGGCTTGGAGAGCTTGGCGTAGGAGGTATAGGGCATCGCGGGGTAGAGGTATTTGGGAAACACCGCCAGCGAACTGCCGGGGGCGACGCCGTAATGCAGGGCATCGTAGAATTGCTTGTTCGTCCACTTCCCGATGCCATTGGTTTTATCGGGGGTGATGTTGGGCGAATACAGGGTTCCGAACGGGGTGACGAAGGACAGACCACCGGCGAACGGCTTGGCGCCGGGCGCCATGTGGCAGGGCATGCAATCGGCCGCGGTGGTCAGGTATTCGCCGCGTTGCACGAGCGCCACCTGCTGCGGGGTCATGCCGGTGGTATCGGGTTTCGGCATCGCCGAATAGGCGCCCGGTTTCGCGGCTTCGGGGGTCGGCATGTAACCGCCGACATCGCCAAATGCGGCGCCGATACCGACCGCGACGCCCAGCGCGGCCAACGCGCCGGCGGCGATCCAGACCGGTGTTTTCAATCGAATCCGTGATGACCTTGGCATATTGATCCTGCTCCCCATGATGCGTGACGCCGCAGCGCCCTAGCGTTGTGTAATTCGCCATAATACGAGAATGATCAAGTGTCTGTCCGGCGAGGCCTTCACAGACCGGTCCGATGTTGCTAGAGGCAGGTTGTTCGCGCGGGGGGTTTTCGTCGCGGCATGGGAATGGGCGCATAGCTCAGTTGGTAGAGCAGCTGACTCTTAATCAGCGGGCCCAAGGTTCGAATCCTTGTGCGCCCACCATTCCTTGCTCAGCCTGGTCGTATCGACATGCGCCTGGTGAATTGTTTCGGCGGGCGGTCGTTTCAGGCGCCGAGTGCCCAGGCCAGGATGCCCTGCTGGGCGAATAACCGGTTTTCGGCCTCGTCGAACACGACGGACTGCGGGCCGTCGATCACGCCGGCGCTGACTTCCTCGCCGCGGTGCGCCGGGAGGCAATGCATGAAAATCGCATCGGGTGCCGCCTGGGTCATCAATTTTTCATCAACCTGGTAGCCCGCCAGCAAGTGATGCCGGATTTCGCCATCGTCGTCGCCCATGCTGACCCAGGTGTCGGTCACGACGCAGCGCGCGCCGCTCACCGCGCGGCGCGGATCGTCGGTCAATGCCACGTCGGCACCCTGGGCGCGCGCCCATGCCAGCGCCGCGGCATCGGGCGCCAATTCGGCCGGGCAGGCGAGGATCAGCCGGAAGCCGAACCGGGCGGCGGCTTCGATCCAGCTTTTCGCCATGTTGTTGCCATCGCCGACCCAGGCCACGGTTTGGCCGGCGATCGGGCCGTGCCGTTCCTCGAAGGTCATGACGTCGGCCATCACCTGGCACGGGTGCGAGCGCTCGGTGAGCCCGTTGATCACCGGCACGGTGGCGAAACGGGCCAGCTCGCGCAGTTTGGCTTCCTGGTCGGTCCGCAGCATGATCGCATCGACATAGCGCGACAGGACCCGCGCGGTATCGGCGACGGTCTCGCCGCGTCCGATCTGCATTTCGCGCGAGGAGAGCATCACCACATCGCCGCCCAGGCCGCGCATCGCCATTTCGAAACTCACGCGCGTGCGGGTCGATGGTTTTTCGAAAATCAGCGCGATCGAGCGGCCGGCCAGAGGGCGCGCGGCGGATCGTCCCGCGCGTTTGAAGCGCACCGCCTGATCGAGAATGCGCCGCAGGACGGGCGGTTCAATCAATGAAAGGTCGAGGAAATGCCGTGGGGTTTGTGTGGTTGAATCCGTTCCGATCGCGACGCTCATTTCGCGGCATCCGCATAGAGGCCGGGCTTGCAGCGCCGCGCCGCGCCGTCCAGGCGTTCGAGTGCCGCATCGATCTCGGACTCGGTCACGATCAGCGGGGGCACGAGGCGCAGGACATTGTCGCCCGCCGCGACACTCAACAGGCCTTCGGCCAGACAGGCGGACTGGACCTCGGTGTTGGGCACCGCGCAGACCAACCCCTGCATCAGCCCCTGACCGCGCACGGCGCTGAAGACATCGGGATGCCGGTGCGCCAGCGCCTCCAGCCCGCTGCGAAACCGCGCGCCGCGGCGTGTGACGTCATCCAGGAAGCCGGGCGCCAGCACGACATCGAGCACCGCGTTGCCCGCGGCGCAGGCCAGGGGATTGCCGCCAAACGTCGTGCCATGGCTGCCCGGCACCAGGGCCCGCGCCACAGTTTCATTGGCGATCAGCGCTCCCAGCGGAAAACCGCCACCGATCCCCTTCGCCGTGCTCAGCGCGTCAGGCGCCACGCCGGCCCATTCATGGGCGAAGAGGCGACCCGTCCGCCCCATGCCGCATTGCACTTCATCGAAGCCGAGCAGCAGGCCGAACTCGTCCGCCGCGGCGCGCAGGCCGCGCAGATACTCGATTTGGGCCGGGCGCACCCCGCCTTCGCCTTGAATCGGCTCGACCAGGATTCCCGCCGTTGCCGGCGTGATCGCATCGCGCAGCGCGTTGAGATTGTTGAACGGCACATGATCGAACCCATCGACCGCCGGGCCGAAGCCCGCCAGATATTTCGCATTGCCGGTTGCCGAGATCATCGCCAGCGTCCGGCCGTGAAACGCGCCGTCGGCGCAGATCACCCGGTATCGCTCGGGCTTGCCGGCATCGGCCATCGTTTTACGAAACGCCTTGACCAACGCCTCGTTGGCCTCGGCGCCGGAATTGCAGAAGAACACGCTGTCGCCGAAACTGGCGTCGACCAGACGGGCCGCCAAACGTTCGGCCTGGGGCACGCGATACAAATTGGAGACGTGGATCACCCTGGCGGCCTGCTCGGCGATCGCCCGCGTCAGCCCGGCGTGACCATGACCGAGTGCTGAGGTGGCGATTCCCGCGCCGAAATCCAGAAATCGGCGCCCGTCATCCGCGACCAGCCAGACGCCTTCGCCATGGCTGAACGAAATGTCGATCCGATTATAGTTCGGCATCAGGGACGCGATCATGTCACACAACTTTCTTTTGCAGCCGGTCTATTGTGCGGGGCGGACAGGACAAGTCAAACACAAAAATAGACCAGGAGCCTTGCCGCCGCGCGCTGGAGGCGTTTGTCAAGTCCGGGTTGCTCTCCCGGTGTGTCACGGCGAGCGCTGGCGCGGGCGGCTGAGACCGGCGCGAACCGGCGAGGGGGCTTTATTTCGCCCCTGTTAGAACCGCCGGCCGCGCCCCTTTACGCACATGCCGCGACGGCCCGCCGGGCCATGACGCCGACGAGGTGGGCGCGGTAGGCGGCGCTGGCGTGGATGTCGGCGTTCATGGTGGATTCGTCGGTGGTGACGGTTTTCAGCGCATCGGCGGTGAAGGATTTCGCGAGGGCGGCTTCCATGGCGGTGTGGCGGAAGACGCCGTCATTGCCGGCGCCGGTGACGGCGACGCGCGGGCCGTTGGCGGTTTTGGCGACGAAGACGCCGACCATGGCGTAGCGGGAGGCGGGGTTGGGGAATTTTTCGTAGGCGGCGGATTGGGGGATGGGGAAGGTGACTTCGGTGATGAGTTCATCGGGTTCGAGGGCGGTGGCGAACATGCCCTGGAAATAGTCTTTGGCTTCGATGCTGCGTTTGTTGGTGGTGATGGTGGCGCCGAGGGCGAGGGCGGCGGCGGGGTAGCAGGCGGAGGGGTCGTTATTGGCCAGCGAGCCGCCGATGGTGCCGCGGTAGCGGACCTGGCGGTCGCCGATCATGCCGGCGAGGTGGGCGAGGGCCGGGATGGCGGCGGCGACTTCGGGGGAGTTGGCGACTTCGCGGTGGGTGGTCATGGCCTTGATCACCAGCGTGTCGCCGTTGCGGCTGATGCCGGTGAGGCCGAGGCCGGCGAGGTCGATGATTTTCGAGGGTTTGGCGAGGCGTTGTTTGAGGACGGGGATGAAGGTCATGCCGCCGGCGAGGGGTTTGGCTTCGGCATCGGTGCCGAGGGTTTTGACCGCGTCATCGAGGGAGGTGGCTTTGTGGTAGGTGAAATCGTACATGTTCGGATCTCCGTTGAGCGATGCGGGTTATTCGGCGGC
>NZ_JBMFGY010000125.1:0-8438 GCF_049977125.1 Acidiphilium sp.
CCCAATGCCGATCTTGCTCACGATGCCAAAGCCGCATAGTCAGAAATCAGGCAACGCGCCCACGCCGAAGTTCAACAACGACCGGGACATCCCCAGGCGGAACCTTGGAGCAGTGGCCAAATCGAAGGTCAGATAAACCGTTTGAAAATGCTGAAGCGGTCCATGTATGGCCGGGCAAGCACCGAATTGTTGCGAATTCGAATGATGCCCCTTTCAAACGTCCTTCTGCACCAACTCTGACGCAGAGCCGTTTGGCGACGGCATTTCGTGCATTGAAGCAAGTCCCGCGTCTTGACCACGCTGTGCGATTGGCTGCCACAGATCGGGCACGATAATCGATCGCGCCATCGCGACGGCATGGCATTGCTCCTCCGCACCCTTCGATCAAATTCGGATTCGCTCAACCCTCGCTGAAACTGTACCGCATTGCGAGCCATCGATTTCTCCCTTGGGCAACACGATGTTCTTATTTTTGGCCATCAGAGCACTAGCTGAACAAGGTCGGTAAGCAGGTAATATTTAGAGTCCTCGATCAAAGCGCCGGAATCTGTAAATTGTAAGGGTGAGCATTTGAGAGGATTATAATCTGTTGATATCTGCACTTTTCGTAATTTTTCGTTCGCTGTAGCGATCGACGAGGTAGTCGGCGCGGTCGCGCAGCAGCAGGGTGAAGCGCATGAGTTCCTCCATCACGTCGACCAAGCGGTCGTAATAGGGCGAGGGCAGCATCCGGCCCGAGTCGTCGAATTGTTCGTAGGCTTTGGCAACGCTCGATTGGTTGGGGATGGTGACCATGCGCATCCAGCGGCCGAGCAGGCGGAGTGTGTTGACGGCGTTGAAGCTTTGCGAACCGCCGGAGACCTGCATGACGGCAAGGACGCGGCCCTGGGTGGGGCGGACGGCGCCGAGTTCGAGCGGGATCCAGTCGATCTGGTTTTTCATCACACCGGTGATGGCGCCGTGCAGTTCCGGGCTGCACCAGACCTGCGCTTCGGACCAGACGGAGAGGCTGCGCAGTTCCTGGACTTTCGGGTGATCTTGCGAGGTGGTGTTGGTGATGGGCAGATCGCGCGGGTCGAAGATGCGGGTCTCGGCACCCATGAAATCGAGCAGGCGGGCCGCTTCCTCGGTCAGCAGGCGGGAGTAGGAACGGGTGCGGAGCGAGCCGTAGAGAAGCAGGATGCGCGGTTTATGGGTGGCCCGCGTGGCGGGTTCGAGGCGGGCGAGATCGGGCGGGTGGAGCAACGACTGTCGCAGGGCGGGGAACGCGGGATCACTCATCAATTCGCGATGAGAAGTTCGGGGGTTTCGTCGATCGGTTTGGACTGCATCTCGGCATCGGTAAGTCGGGCGTAGATTTCGATCAAGGTGCCGTCGGGGTCGGTCAGCCAGAGTTCGTGCAGCGGCGTGCCTTTCCAGGTCGTGCGCGGCGGCTTGGCGATTGTGGCACCGACTGCGCGCGCGCGATGATAGGCGTCGATCACTGCGGCCTTGTCGGCAACCGCAATGCCGAGGTGATACAGCGTGTCGTGGTGCAATTCGTGTTCGTCCCGCACCACGAGCACTAAGTTGAGCCCGAGGTCGGTGCGGACGAAGGTGGCGTAGCGATGGGTCCAGTCCTTCGGCCAGGTGCCGAGTAGCCAGGCGTAGAAGGCTGTGCTGCGGGGCAGGTCGGCCACGCGGATGCTGGCGTGGAACTCTGTTGCCGTGGGGCCGGGTGCGAGGTCGATCAAGGGCGCAAGCACGGCGATACGCCCGGCGATCCGGTCGCGCGCCTCACGGAATCGCTGGCGGATGTCGTCGGGTGACAGGGTGGGGTCGGATGAGGCTGGATCGGGGATCGGCCAGTGCAGCCGCTGTACCCGGCCGGGCAGAACCGGGCAGACCTCCTCGGCGCATAGGGTGATGACTAGATCGATTGAGGCGGGATCGATCGTGTCGACCGATTTCGAGACATGTTCGGAGATGTCGATGCCTTGTTCGGCCATCGCTTCGATCGCGTAGGGGTTCACTTTGGACGGTTTCGATCCCGCGCTGAAAATGCGGAAATCGTCACCCAGCGCTGCCCGGGCGAGACCTTCCGCCATCTGGCTGCGCGCCGAATTGGCAACGCAAAGAAACAGAATATTTTTCATGAGAACCTCAATGGGGTGAAATGATCGGCAGCCAGATTGCAAGGGCTGCGAGGGTTGCGATGAGGACGGGGGGTGTGATCAGTAGGCCGATTTTCATGTATTGGCCCCAGGTGATGGTCGTACCCTTCTGCGCCAGCACGTGCAGCCAGAGCAGGGTGGCGAGGCTGCCGATCGGGGTGAATTTCGGGCCGAGGTCGCAGCCGATGATGTTGGCGTAGACCATGGCATCGTGGATGCGCGGGGCGAGGTGGGGCAGGTGGTTGATCGCCAGTGCGCCGACCAGCACACTCGGCATGTTGTTCATGATCGAGGACATGATGGCTGCGAGGATGCCGGTGCCGAGGGAGGCGGCCCAGATGCCATGGGTGGCGAAGACGCGGAGGGCTGCGGCGATGTAGTTTGTGAGGCCGGCGTTGCGCAGACCGTAGACCACCAGATACATCCCGAGGCTGAAGATGACGACTTGCCAGGGCGCGCCGCGCAGGACGCGGCCGATGTCGATGATCGGCGCACCGCGCCCTATCAGCCGCGCCGCAATCGCGAGCAGGGCGGCGGCACCGATGATGGTGACGAAGGAGACCGGCACGCCGAACGGGGCGGTGATGAAATAGGCGAGCAGAAGCAAGGCCAGCACCGGCCACGCGGCGCGAAACACCAGAGGGTCGTGGATCGCGCCGGCGGCAGAGTCGAGGGCGGCGATGTCGTAGCGCCGGTCGACGACGCGGCGATACATCAGTCCGAGCACGGCGAGGGTGGCGAGCAGGGAGACGATGTCGATCGGGATCATCACCGTCGCGTAGCGGTTGAAGCCGATCCGGAAGAAATTGGCGCTGACGATGTTGACCAGGTTGGAGATCACCAGCGGCAGGCTGGTGGTGTCGGCGACGAAGCCGGTCGCGATGATGAAAGCGAGAGCGGCGGCAGGCGGGAATTCGAGACTCACCAGAATCGCCATTACGATCGGAGTGAGCAGCAGGGCCGCACCGTCGTTGGCGAATACTGCGGCGATGGCGGCGCCGAGCAGGACGATCAGCGGCAGCAGGATGCGCCCGCGCCCGCGGCCCCAGCGCGCGACGTGCAGGGCAGCCCATCGGAACAGCCCGGCTTCATCGAGCAGGAGCGAAATGATGATGAGGGCGACGAAGGTGAAGGTCGCGTTCCAGACGATGTGCCAGACGGTCGGGATGTTGCGCCAGTGGATGACGCCGAGTGCGAGATCGATGATAGCGCCGGCCATGGCACTCCAGCCGATGCCGAGGCCGCGGGGTTGCCAGATGACGAAGACAAGGGTGGCGATGAACACCGCAAGAGCAAGCATGTAGAGCCTCGGAAAAAGGAGGGTTAGCGGATGCGCCGGCCGGCGGGATCGACCACGGTTTCGCCATCTTCCTTGCTGAAGGCGGCGCGTTGCGCTGCAGGAAGGATATCAAGCACGGTCTCGGAAGGCCGGCATAGCTTGACGCCGAGTGGGGTCACCACGATCGGCCGATTAATCAAGATCGGGTGCGCCATCATCGCATCGAGGAGCGCGGCGTCGGGCAAGGCCGGGTTGGCAAGTCCGAGCTCGGCGAAAGGGGTATCTTTCTCGCGAATCACGCTACGCACCGGTACGCCCATCCGTGCGATCAGGTCGATCAGGGTTTCGCGCGATGGCGGGGTTTTCAGATACTCGATAATTGCCGGTTCGATCTTGGCGTTGCGGATCAGGGCGAGCACGTTGCGCGAGGTGCCGCAAGCGGGATTGTGGTAGATGGTAACTGTCATGCCGCCGAACCTTCATTGGCGCTTAACCCGATCCGTCCGATTTCCTGCACGCGACGTTGGAGTGACGCCTGTTCTAGTTTAGCGAAGGGTAGGCTGGCGAAGAGTTTGATACGAGTATCCAGCATTCTGAACGCGGTCCGGAATGCTGCCATGCGTTCGAGGTCGGATCCGGTCACTAAAGCCGGATCGGGTACGCCCCAATGCGCCGTAGTCGGATGTCCCGGCCAAACCGGGCACGGCTCGCCGGCCGCTTCGTCGCAAACGGTGAACACGAAATCCATCACCGGCGCGCCCGGCTGACCGAATTCGTCCCAGGATTTCGAGCGCAGTCCCTCGATCGGCAAACCGGCTTCCTCAAGCATCGCCACCGCGCCTGTAAGGACCTCGCCTTTCGGATGGCTACCGGCAGAAAAGCCGCGAAATTTGCCCATACCCCAGCGTTCGACTAGTTTTTCGGCCAAAATGCTCCGGCCGGAATTACCGGTGCAGAGAAATAACACGTTGAGCGGCTGGATGGTCACGCTGACTCAGCCTTCGCACGCATCTCTTTCTGCTTTACCGAAGGGCGTGCCGGATCGCAGGCCGGGCCGTAGGTGGATATGTCTTGCCCGCAGCAGTTCTTCACAAGAAATCCCACCAGCGTGTTGATCGCCGTAAAGTCGGCAGCATAGATGACGTGCCGGCTGGCCCGCCTCTGACTGATCAGTCCGGCATTCCGCAGTGCCTGGACATGGAAAGTGAATGATGACGGCACCAGGCCAAGCTTTTCGGCGATCTCTCCCGCCGAAATACCCGCAGGACCGGCCTCGACCAGGAGCCGATACGCGGCCAGCCGGTGCTCATGGGCGAGAGCAGACAGAGCCGTAACCATCCAGGCAGAATCTTTTTTAGAGGACCGATGCATGGTCATTTCCATATTTATCGTACGATAATAAACTTAGAGCCGCCGCCCAGACTTCGTCAAGCTAACCGTGCCATCCGGAACATAAAATTTTCTTGACAAATTACATATTACTATTTTACGAGTGTCGTAATATCAAAAATATAAGGGGAGTTTGCCAATGAAAGTATCACGTCGAGGCTTCATACAGACGTCAGCTGTGGCTGGCGCTGTTGCCAATCCAATGCTTGCCAAGGCCGGCAACGTGATGGTTGACGGCAAACCCTGGCCTTTGGTCAAAGCCGGCAATATCAATCAGCTCATCTCCGGCAAGCCGGTGTCATTTCATTATCCCGACGCGACATCACCCGCCTGGTTGTTGAAGCTCTCGGAGCCGGCCTACGAAGGGACAGGTTCATCGGGCGATGTGGTCGCCTTCTCTGGCATATGCACGCATATGGGGTGCCCTGTAGCGTTCAAGGACGGTCGGTTCGTCTGCCCCTGCCATTTATCCATGTTCGACCCGGCTCGAAACGGCGTTCCCTATCAGGGGCTGGCGTCGGATTATCTGCCGCAAATTGAACTCAGAATTGATGGTGCGGGCGACATTTACGCCGAGCGCATGTCCGGCCTGATCTGGGGCCGCACTAAAGACGCAGCCTAAAACGAACGACAAAAATTCCGAGGGAAACGACAATGGCTTTATATCGCCGTGAGGAATCCGTCCCGTTGCCGCCGAACAATGCGGAAGCCTATAATACCGCATGCCAGTACTGCACCGTCGGCTGCGGCTACAAGGTCTATGTCTGGCCGGATGGTCTTGCTGGTGGACTTAAAGCGAGTGATAACGCTTTCGGGGTCGATTTCACGAGCCCGCAGCCGCCGCTTATGGGCTTCTCCTATACGGAATCGATGTATTCGACAATCCGTAAGCGTGATGGCCGAACATACCACGTCGCGATCGTGCCGGCACATGACTCGCCGGTAAATCCGATGGGGAATCACTCAAGCCGTGGCGCGGTCAACGCCAAGACCACGTGGTCTGACAGTCGGCCGACCCAAGCGCGGCTGCATTACCCGCTGCTACGCATCGGCAACGAATTCAATGTGATTCCCTGGGATGACGCAATCGAGTTGCAGGCACGGGTGATCAAGGGAGTCGCCGAAAAATATGGTGCCGACGAACTCTGTTCGAAAATCTACGATCATGGCGGTGGCGGCGGTGGTATGGAGAATACCTACGGGACCGGACGTTTGCTGTTCACGGGGCTGCAGATGAAGCATGTCGGTATCCATAACCGGCCGGGCTACAGCTCAGAAACCTGGGGCACTCGTGATCGCGGCGTGCACGAGTTGAATTATTGCTACGAAGATGCCCGCCTCGCCGATACCATCATGCTGTGGGGCTCCAACGCGTACGACACTGCGACGGTATTTTTTGTCGCCCACATGATGCCGAACTTGCAAGGTACGACAAAGGACGAGAAAAAAAAGCAATATGCCAACGGCGAATCGATCGCACCGGCGCGCATGGTGATCGTCGATCCGCGGATTTCCGCGACGGTCAATGCGGCACGCGAAACCGGGGCCAAGGTACTCCATCTGCGGCCCAATCTCGGTGCGGATTACATGTTGATGAACGCGGTGGCGCGCGTCGTTTGGGAGAAAAAATACTACAACAAGGATTTCCTAAACCAGCACACCGATATGGTGACGTTCGAGGACTACAAGAAGAAGTCGCTCGAACTGCACATGCCCTACAAGGAGTTCATGGCGCGCGCGCAGAAGATTTCCGGCGTGCCGGTGGCGCAGATCGAACAGGCTGCTGCGTGGATCTCTCAGCCCAAGCCGGGCGGCCACCCGCGCCGTAGTTTGATTCTGTACGAGAAGGGCGTCATCTGGAATTATCGTCAGTATGACGCCGTTGCAGCGATCGCCCAGCTCGGCGCGCTCAGCTTCAATATCGGCCGGCCGGGTACCGGCACTGGACGAGTCGGAGGGCATCAGGAAGGCTACGCGCGGCCGGATTATCCCGGCCCGAAACCACCGCCGGATGTCGATAAATATGTCCAGGATGGCAAGGGCAAAATTTTCTGGCTGACCGGCTGCAACCCCTATCTCGCCGCCCAGAACAATGCGTATTTCCGCAAGCGAATCGGCGAGCGGGCGCAGGAGCTGACCGATTACCTTTCGGCGCAGAAGCAAGGCGACGGCGAACCGGCATCCATGGAGCATCTAGCCGCGCGCATTCTGGAAGGGCTAGACAAGACCAACGGTTTGTTCGTTACGGTGCAGAACATCTACATGATAGAGAGCACGCGTGACGCTCACCTGATCCTGCCGGCGGCGCAATGGGGCGAGGCGGAGAACATTTCGCTCAATTGCGGCGACCGTCTGATGCGGCTCGACGACCGGTTCATGGACCCGCCGGGTGACGCGAAACCGGACTGGGAAATTCACGGCTTGGTCGGCCAGAAACTCGAAGCGCTCTATCAGGCCGACGGCAAGTCCGACATTGCCAAACGGTTTGCCGGCATGGGCTGGAAGCATGGCGCGGATGTTGTCAAATCGATCCAGGACGACCTCTATGCCGACATGGATACGAAGGTTCCAGCATCCCGGGCGAGCACGCTCGATCCAGAGAGTTTCAAAGGCGTCGATTACACCTATCTGCGCAAGGTCGGTCAGAAAGGCATTCAGACGCCGGTTCGCACCGATCCGAACACCGGGCAACTGGTCGGGACCAAGCGTCTCTATTCGACCTTCTATTTCATGACCAAGGACGGCAAGTTCAGCTGGTATGGTACGCGGCCCTGGGATGACCACGCCTCCGCCACAGTGGTTGCAGGCTACCTGAAATCAGATCGGACCAAATACCCTTTCTGGTTCACCATGGGACGCAGCCAGCCGCTGTGGCAGACTAACTACCACATGCGCCTTCTTCCTGAGAAAAACGAACTTACGCCACTACCCTTTGTTCAGATCAACCCGGTCGATATGAGAAAGCTTGGATTAGTCGATGGCGATATCGTGATGGTCCATAACGATCAAGGTAACGAGACTTTTGCCGTTTATGAGACGGACGCCGTGTTGCCGGGAACGGTTTTTGCACTGATGTACCATTGGCTCGGCACGTCCAATAGCCTCACTTCACCCTACACTGACCCAATGAGCACAAACCCCTGGTATAAAGGAACGCGCGTAGGCATCCGAAAGTTATCCGGTAGTTTTTCGCGTGTTGTTGCAACAACAAGTTACCGACCAACCAATAAATTTACGTAGGCCATTGGTCTACGTTAAAACATTGGTATATCCCGTGTAAGTTAGAAATAAATATTCTGCTGGGTTTATGACCCAACTTCCACAGTGACTAAAAAAATAAAGTTATATTACAACGACGTAGCGGTCGTTTTGAGTTTTAGGCACCACAGGAATTCAGTTGGTGGGGTCAGTGAATTTGGCTGATGGCATTTCCTGGAATACGGGTGGCAGGCTCAATCCCACAGCGCGGCAGACCGGATCGATGCTGGCGCGTGGGGCGGTCCGAAATATGCCAGTCCGACTACGGCCAATTCCCGCCATTAGCAGAAGGTCGGTTCTCGCCACCATCCCCGCTCGGTCGACTATCACCCTGCCCTCATTCAGGTGCCTGCTGCGTC
>NZ_JBMFGY010000126.1:0-553 GCF_049977125.1 Acidiphilium sp.
GACCGCGAGTCGATCACAACAAAATCAACCACAGGTGTATTTATGCACCAACGCCGGTCTCCTGCATCCTGTTCGGCGCGGCACACGCAGCCATTTACGCCAACCACCTGAGGTGGTGGGCATTCCTTCTGGTAACCCCGCAATTCGTGCTGGGTGTGTTGCTGGCCAGCATTCGCGTACGCTTCGGACTGCGTTGGAGCATCGCAACCCATTATGCCATTGACAGCCTGTTGGCATACGGCGCGTGGATGTATCTGGCAGCAGCCCACGAGAGCGTCTTGCAACACGGATTGATGCTCGTCTACCTCGGGATCGGGACCTTCGTGATGATCTATGGCTTGGTGGCGCTCGTGCGGGTGGCGCGTGGCCGCTGGTGAGGAACGCACGGGCGCAACGCGGGATCGTTTTGCGTCGCCTCCAGCTGTGAGTTTTCCTTAAAGACCGAATACATAAATTGTTGATTTTAAACAGTGTTTTTTACCATCATTTTCTTTAAATACCGAAATCTGTTCCGAAAAGACTGGATTCATTCCGGATTCGTTGTATTAATGCC
>NZ_JBMFGY010000126.1:653-8100 GCF_049977125.1 Acidiphilium sp.
CAATGCCCAATGCCCAATGCCCAATGCCCAATGCCCAATGCCCAATGCCCAATGCCCAATGCTCAAGAGCTTCATGAGCACGATGAGCACGATGAGCACGATGAGCACGATGGGCAGTCGGGGGCAAGCATTTGCGAACTGCAAAGAATGCGATGCGTGAAAGGCGAGGGCCGTAAATTTAAAAGAGCGATAGACTTCGGTTCGATACCGCCTCTTGATTGTGCCTCGGCCTCACAAGCGGTCAATAGACCAAAATTTTCCGGGATTTAAGGAATACTGGTCAAAGAACGAAAAATCCGAGGTTTAAAGAAAACTCATATCTGCTATTCAATTCAAAAAATTAATATGGCGATACCTAGAACCAGTAGTTTTAACAGAATTACATAATCACCGTTTTCAAAAAATAATGTGGAGGCATAGGATAGGAAAATTAAAACACGCGATCGCAGGTCACTCTTTGTTATCTGATGTTGACAGAATAGCTGTTGCCGAGATCGACATGGTTTTCGGTACCGTGACGCTTGGTGTCTGCGCTGCGGCGGCCACCGCCCTTACATTGACTGCAATCCTGTACCATCTCGGTTTTGACACATCCCACAAAGGCGAATGGTGGTGCGTCTATATCGTTGCCTGCGCCATCAGTCATTTAGTGCTCAAGCACCGTTACGCGCGATCACGACGGCAGGACGATGCGCTGTCCCATTTTGCGTTTTGGTTCACTGTCATTAGCTTCGCCGAGGGGATCGGCTGGGGCTGGGCTGTCGTCAGCCTGGCTGCGGGAGGTCCTGTCGCCGTACAATACATGGTCGTTCTGGTCATTGCTGGCATCTGCTCGGCAGCGGTCCCTGCATTCGGCCCCTATCTGCCGGCGTTTGCAGCCTTTTTTCTTCCAGCGACCTTGCCATATCTGGTGTTCGGGCTCTGGTCGGCAGATCCGTACCAGCACGCTGGTGCCTGGTTCATGCTGCTGTTCATCGTCGGAATGGGTGCTCTTGCGATCGTGTTCAACCGTACCTTCAGACAGTTGATTTCCATGCGGATGGCGGCTGAGCAGATGGCGATCGATCTGAAGCGTCAAAAAGACATCGCCGAACAGGCCAATCTCGCCAAATCGCGTTTCCTTGCCGCGGCAAGCCATGATCTGCGCCAGCCGGTGCACGCAATCGGCCTGTTCGTGGGTGCGCTGCGCGGCGTCGCCATGCCGCCGGAGGGACAGCGACTGCTCGAACAGATCGAAAGTTCAACCAACGCGATGGATGGTCTGTTTACTGCACTGCTCGACATCTCGCGGCTCGATGCCGGGGCGGTGGACGTCGTCAGGCGTCCCTTCGCGCTCGGCCCACTGCTGGACCGCATCTGCCGTGACCACGCTGCCGAGGCACTGGCAAAGGGCGTCACGCTGATCCACAAGCCGACGACCGCAATCGTGAATTCAGATCCGGTTCTAGTCGAACAGATTGCGCGAAACCTGATCAGCAACGCGGTGCGATACACCGATGTGGGCCGCA
Source organism: Acidiphilium sp. (assembly GCF_049977125.1). NCBI lineage: Bacteria > Pseudomonadati > Pseudomonadota > Alphaproteobacteria > Acetobacterales > Acidocellaceae > Acidiphilium > Acidiphilium sp. Next base: position 2,162 of record NZ_JBMFGY010000126.1, read on the forward strand.
TCGTCATCGCGACCCGCCGACGAGGTGCCACATTGCGGCTGCAGGTTTGGGACACCGGCCGAGGGATTGCGTCGGAGCAGCACGAGCGCGTGTTTGAAGAATATTTTCAACTCGGCAACCCTGAGCGCGATCGCACCAAAGGCCTCGGCCTCGGCCTGGCCATCGTGCGCCGGGTCGCTACCCTGCTCGATGCTGATCTTACCCTCCGCTCTCAACCAGGCCGCGGCTCCTGTTTCGAGCTGACCCTGCCGTTCGCAGATGCGCCCGATCCGCACGAGCAAGTCGAACATCGCAGCTCAGCCGGCGCCCTCGCGCGCGGATTGGTCGTGGTCATCGACGATGAACGAGCGATCCGCGAGGCGATGACAAGCCTTCTCGAGTCCTGGGGCCATCAGGTCATGGTTGCATCATCAGGAGATGAGGCGATCCAGGTACTCTCAGGCTGCCGTCAACGGCCGGATCTGATCATCTGCGATTATCGCCTGCGTGACGGTGAGAACGGTGTCGCGGTTGTCGACCGGCTTCGTGCTGATTACAACGAGGACGTTCCCGCGATGCTGATCACCGGTGACACCGGTCCCGACCGGTTGGCCGAAGCCCATGCCAGCGGCCTGCTTCTGCTCCACAAGCCCGTCTCGAACAGCAAACTGCGTGCCGCCATTGTCAACCTGATGGCAACGACACAAGTCGGTACATCCGCTCCACTATCGTGAGCCGCAATCAGATCAATCCGATCTGCCGCGCCACCGCGATGGCTTGAGTGCGGCTGACCACATCGAAAGCACGAAAAATCGACGTGACATGCGCCTTCACGGTTTTTTCCGACAGGCCCAGGTCGTGCGCGATCCGCCCGTTGGAATGGCCGGCACTCAATTTGCGCAATACGTCGAGTTGGCGCGGCGTCAGGGCCGCTTGCGGGTCGCTGGCATGGTGTCGATGCCTGGTTGGGTAGATATTGGTCGTTTCTGCCAGAATTAGTGGTGGCACGTAGATGTCACCGTTGAGCACAATCCGGATCGCGGCGAGAATCACCTGCTGGTTAGCCGATTTCGGTACATAACCCATGGCCCCATGGGCGAGCGCAGCCCTGGCATCGCGTGGATCTTCCGACGAGGACAATACAATAATGGGCAGGTCGGGTCGCATTTTGCCGAGTTCAGCGATCGCGGCCAAGCCGCCCGTTCCCGGCAGCAATAAATCGAGTACCACGAGGTCGAGATCCTGGTGTTCTGCCACCGATGATAACGCCTGGGCCGCATCGCCGGCCTGCAGCACGAGCGTATCGGTTTCAACCTGCGCCAGCAGGGCCGCGAATCCTTCGCGGAGCACCGGATGATCATCCACGATCAGTAATTTCATGACCGATAGTATGAGCCGTTGCCCGATCGGTCGGCAAGGGGACCAAAGCCTAGAGACCACCTGCAATATTTGACCATAGGCTTAAGACTTAGGTCCAATTTATTTTGTCTTGCAATTCGTTTATCAAATCATGAATGCCAAGAAGCATTCGAGCCGTGACTTCTGGACTCAACGATTGGCTCAAACCAGACGCTTTGCTTTTCAAATTAACGATTTCAATAGTTTAGGAGGTATCATGAAACGAATACATTTTTTTACGTCGATACGTACGGCTTTGCTCGGTGGTGTCTGCGTGTTGTGCGCAGCCGCTTATCTGACGGTGTCTGCCCGAGCGGGTGCCCTCGAAACTGGTATAAATTTGGGAGATTCTCCCGATTCCGCCTTCTATAATGGCGTCGTTGACGAAGGCTGGCTCTATACGCCGACCTCGAGTTACAATCTTTCCGGTATTTCAACGGAATTTTCGATTCCGACGGGCACGACAATCGAGGATCGGTCGGTAACGGCAGTGGTTTACGAAAACAACACGCCGGCAAATGGGGGTAGTCTTCTGGGGTCGTTTACGTTCAATTCCTCTGTCGCGGATGGCACGCTCGGTGGCGGAACCTTCGCCACTCCGTTGTCCCTTGTCGGCGGAAGTCAGTATTTTATCGGATTCGAGAATGTGGGACCTTTGAGTACCACGCCGAATGTGGACGATCTTGGCGTCAACGTTACTGCCGACACGGGGGCCACATTCCTCTCGAACTGGTATTTCGATGGAGGCGGTGCCATGTTCGGCAGTAAAGATCCGAATACCGACGAGTTTGGCCAGCCGATTCTCGCGTTCTATGCGGCGTCCACGACGAATCCGTTGCCGGTTCCGGAACCGGGCAGCCTCGCATTGTTAGGAACCGGACTGATCTGCCTTGCTGGCTTGCGTCTACGCCGACGCGCTATGAGCTGAGCGCCCACAGCGGCGACGCCGATGTCAGAGCGGGGTGCGCCAAAGTGAATAAGTTACCCGGGTTTGGCGTTTGAACTTGGGTTCCGCCGGCATTGTCAGGTTGATTGGATGAGGTGCGATTGACCTGGGTCACGATCGATCAGGCGGCCAGGTTGGCGGCGTAGTCGGTCCAGAGTGAAAATGCGTCAGCCCGATCATGGCGGAATGATCGGGCGGAGGGACGGTGGCGTTTCAGCCGGAACAGGGTGATGATCTGGTCGTGAGTGGCGAGAAATCTCTGAGCCTGGCCGGCAGACTTGAACCGGCCCAAGATCTTTTCTCGTCGTCTTGGATGGCGATGAGAGGCTTCGATCCTGTTGTTCAGCCGCTTGTGGGATCGATGATCGGCACTGCGGCAATCGTTGCGGAGTGCTACGTCGTAGCTCCAAAGCTTGTCGGTCACCACGACGCGCGGCTGCCCCCATCGGCGCATAAGCTTACGGAGAAACCGTCGGGCAGCATGGGCATTGCGCCGTTTCTGAACCAGGATGTCCAGCACGTCGCCCCGGTCATCGACGGCACGCCATGCCAGTGCGGCTCACCGCCGATTGTGATCACCATCTCGTCGATATGCCATTTGTCGCCCGCTGATGGTCTGTCGCGCCGGATCCGTGCTGCGATCTGCGGTCCGAACCGGTCGACCCGTACCCGGATCGTCTCGTAGCTCACCGTCACACTGCGTTCAGCCAGCAAATCCTCGACGTCCCGCAGGCTCAGGTTGAAACGGTAATAGGTCCAGACCGCGTAGGCGATCACCGATCGGGGGAAGCGATACCCCTTCAATCGCAACGTAGAGGTCAAATCCATCATTCCAAAGGGCTACGGGCACCGGGTGATTCGTCAATCTGACAATGCCAACGCTGATCATCTCGCGCAGAAAGTTGGAACCAGGGGATTTTCCAATATGCCGATGTCCGCTCACCGATGATTATCGCCTGGTGATTGCGGATTTGGCGTGGGCGAATGGACCTGGCGCCGAAATTCGTTGCACAAAACCCTGCGGGGCGGTCTCGTATCCGGCCTCGGTCAGAGCCGGCTTCATCCAACCAAACTGACAAAGCCATCAACAAACAGACGACCATTCTAATCCTGTCCATCATTGGCAAGATTTTTGCAGCTATCGGGAGACGATCAACACAGGAGCGATGGATGGCAGTTTGGGAACGGTGGCACCGGCGCATGACCGGGATTGTAATCGGACTTAGTGTTGCCGCACCGGCGGCTCAAGCTGCACTACCACCCGCAATGCTGAAATCCGGCACGATCCGCTATTGCAGTTCGATCAATCTGCCGCCGATGGAGTTCATGAATGCACAGAGCAAACCGGAAGGCGCGGATATCGACCTCGGTGACGCGCTGGCAAAGCGACTCGGTCTCAAGGCAGTTTATATCAACATGCCGTTTGCCGGATTGATCCCGGCGCTGCTCGCCGACCATTGCGACGCGATCATTTCCCAGCTGTTCATCAAGAAGAGCCGGCTGAAGGTGATCGACGAAATTCCCTACATGCTCTCCCATGAATCGGTGCTGACGAAACCGGGCGCACCCAAAGTGCCTGATTTGGAGGCATTGTCGGGTAAAAAAGTTGCCAGCGTGACCGGAACCACCGCGACGATCCTGCTCGACAAGGCCAATGCGGCGTTGAAAGCGGCCGGCCGCAAGCCGATCGACATCGTGCTGTTCCCCGACAATACCGGCGCGCTCCAGCAGTTGCAGATCGGCGAAGTCGCCGCCTACGGCGTGTCCTATGAAGCGGGTCGCTATTACGCCCACAAGATGCCCAGCCAGTTCGCGCTTGCCGGACCGCCCTATTTCAAGATCGAAACCGGGATCGGCCTGCGCAAGGACGAAACCGGGCTCAATCAGGCGCTGACGGCTTCTCTCGGGACCCTGATGAAAGACGGAACCTATGGACGCATCTTCAAGAAATGGAACCTGACCATCGACAAGCTGCCCGCCGGAGGCTGATGGCGATATGCATTTCGATTGGCCGTATTTCTGGCATCGGCTGCTGGTGCCGGATGGCGCGTTTCTCGATGGTCTGTGGCTGACGATCATCATCAGCGTCGGCGGCCAGATGATCGGTCTGGCGATCGGCCTGCCGGCGGCTCTGGCCCGTCGCTCGAACCTGTGGTTCGTCATGTGGCCGGCCCGCACCTATATTTTTCTGATGCGCGGCACGCCGTTGCTGGTCCAGATCGTGTTCATCTACACCGGGCTCGCGGCGGCGGGCATTCTGCGGTTTCACGACTGGCAGGCCGGCCCGTTCACCCTTGAAGGCAATGTCCAGGCCGGCATTCTTGCCCTTGGGCTGAATGAGGGTGCGTACATGGCCGAAATTTTCCGATCGGGGATCGACGCGGTCGATCGGGGCCAGACCGAGGCGGCGAAATCGCTCGCGATGACGCCCCACCAGGTTCTGCGCTATGTCGTGCTGCCGCAGGCCCTGCGGATCGTGCTTCTGCCGATCGGCAATCAGTTCAACATCATGCTGAAGAACTCGACGCTGGTGAGCGTGATTGGCGTCTCCGAAATGCTGCTGGTGACCGAGACGGTCAATTCCGTCACCTTCCGCACCTTCGAGCTCTACTCCGTCCTCGCCCTGTATTTTCTGGCACTCACATCGATCTGGGGCGGTGTGATGCGCTATGTCGAATGGCGGATGGACCGTGGCGCGCTGCGGGGCAACCAGGCTTTGCGCGACGCCGTTTTGATCGAGCCCGGTTGATGCCGGATTTTCTGATCGAGGCGGACGGTGTCGAGAAATATTTCGGCGCCAGCAAGATCCTCGATGGTGTGAGTTTCAAGATCGCACGCGGCGAAACCGTTGTCCTGATCGGGTCCTCCGGCTCGGGCAAGACGACCTTGCTGCGCTGCATCAATCATCTCGAGACGATCGACGCCGGTCGGATTACCGTCAACGGATTTCTGATCGGCTACCGCGACCGGCGCGGGATTCTGATCGACGATCGCGAGCGGAATATCGCCCGGCAGCGCCAAGATGTCGGCATGGTGTTTCAGCGTTTCAATTTGTTCCCCCACATGAGTGTTCTTGAAAACATCGTGCTCGCGCCGATCAAGGTGCGGGGCGAGAGCCGCGCAAAAGCCACTGAACGCGCCCGTCGCCTGCTGGCGCTCGTCCGTCTGTCGGACAAGGCCGAGGCCTATCCTGCCGCGCTGTCGGGCGGGCAGCAGCAGCGTGTCGCGATCGCGCGTGCCTTGGCGATGGAACCGGCGGTGATGCTGTTTGACGAGCCGACCAGCGCGCTCGATCCGGAGATGGTTGGTGAGGTTCTCGCGGTGATGCGTACCTTGGCGCAGGACGGTATGACGATGATGATCGTCACGCATGAGATGGGTTTTGCCCGGCAGGTGGCGGACCGGATGATCGTGATGGACCGGGGGCGGATCGTGGAGGTTGGACCACCGGCGCAGTTGTTTTCATGCGCAACCCACCCGAAAACACGCGCTCTGCTGATGGCCGGAAACGAGCGCGTGCTGTAAGCCTCGTTAATTGAGCGAGAGTGTAACAATGGGGTTGGATCTGGGGGAGCGTTTTTCCAGGTTCATGGTTTAGCGGCCGCCAGATGATCGA
>NZ_JBMFGY010000127.1:0-7940 GCF_049977125.1 Acidiphilium sp.
GCACGTGATCGGGGCCGAAGCGAGCTTCGAGCCGTTCGTTCGGCAGCTCGATCCGGTAACCCTCGACGCGGGGAAATATGATTTCGAGTGCATCACGCTCGGGCCGGACTGCATGAACGCGCACCGTCTCACGCGGTTTTGCGGGGAGTGCGATCACGGGCTTGGCGGTGAAATCGAACGGAATGCCGAGGATATCGGCATATTCGACGTCGAACAGACCTTCGTCGTTCAATTCGTAGGATTGCCGGCGCAGGCCGCGCCCGACCACCTGTTCGCACAGTAACTGAGTGCCGAACGCGCGGACGCCGAGAATATGGGTGACGGTATTGGCATCCCACCCTTCGGTCAGCATGGACACCGAGACGACGCAGCGGATCTGCTCGCCGAGTTTGCCCTTTTTGCCCACGGTATTCATCACCTCGCGCAGCAAGGTCGCTTCATCGATGGTCTCGCCATCTTGAGCGTTGCCGCTGCGGGCGATGATTTCGCGACGGAACCGCTCGATTTCGTCGGCCGCCATCTCGCGAAAATCCTTATCAAGCGCCTCGCCGGATTCGAGCTGGGCGCTATCGATCAGGATGGTGTTGGGTCGGGCAAGGCGGTTGCCGAATTCATCATAATTGCGGAACAGAGGGAGGCGGCCGTTTTCCAGAAGTGACGATCCGTCATCGCTGTCACGAAGGAATCCCGACACGTATTTATAGACGAGCTCGGATGTCGATGTGTTGTTGCACACAACGATGAACACAGGCGGCAGGCCGATATTCTCCTGCTGCCACAAGGCGAATGTCTTGTCGTAATGACCGTAGAGGGCTTCGAGCGCCGAGATGAGCACGGGAGGCAGGGCATGCGGATCGTAGATTTTGCCTGATGACCGACCTTTTTTCGGCAGGCCGTGCGGGCTCTTTTTGATCTCTTCCCAAAGATTGCGGAATTTCGGCGTGTCGCCGCCCGGCACGTTGTCGGCCACGGGGACGCGTGGCAGCTTGACGATGCCGCACTCGATCGCGTCCATCAGCGAGAAATCGCTCATCGTCCAGGGAAACAAGGTACCTTCGACATAACCGGAGCCGCGGAGGAAAAACGGGGTCGCCGACAAATCATACACAAGCGAGACGCCGACTTTGCGTTTCACGATCTCCAGCCCGGAGATCCACATGCGGGCGGCTTCGTTATTCTGCTTTGCTTCGTCGCGCTCTTCGCCCTTCAGGTCTGCAAGAGCATCATCATCGTTGTCCGTTGCGCGTGCGCGATAACAATGATGCGCTTCGTCATTCAGCACGACGATGTTTTTGCTCCCCATCAAATCAGGCATGACCCGGCGCAGCATCTCGCCCTCGGTTTCGAGGGTTTGCAGCGTTTCGCCGCGCCAGCCCTCGATTGCGGCGCGGGTGCCTTTGGCGACGTCCATCCGCTCGCGCAGCTTGAAGGCGTGATAATTAGTGATCACGAATTTGGCATGATCGATATCGCCGAGCATGTCGGAGGGAACGATTTCGCGCTGACGGTAATAGCTTTCAGCGTCGTTGGGCAGCAGGACTCGTAGCCGATCCTTGATGGTGATGCCGGGTGCGACGATCAGGAAGCTGCGCGAGAACATCTTGCTGTTTGCATGTCGAGCGGCGTTGACCGCCTGCCAGGCGATCAGCATGGCCATCACCGTCGTCTTGCCGGCGCCGGTTGCGAGTTTCAGAGCCAGGCGCATCAGTTCGGGGTTCGCCTGCGCGTTGGCACCCTTCAGATGATCCCAGAACTTCGCGCCGCGTGCGCCCATTTTCGGGGCAACCTCGGTGAGCCAGATTGCGGTTTCTACCGCTTCAACCTGACAGAAGAAAGGTTTGATGCCGTTGAACTGGTGCGTTCGCCAATGCTGGAGCAGCCGGGCCGTTTCTGGTGTGACGAGCCATTGATCGGGGTTTGGTAGCGCGCGCCAGGATTCGACGTAGGATCGAACCTCATTGATGATCGGGGTCGGATTGTACTCTTGCTCCCTCGTTGAAAGCCCATCACCGGCATCGAGCACCATTTGCGTCTGATCGCGGAGGAGACGGCGTTTCTTCGGCTTGGGTACCGGTGTGATCAGATCTGATCGGCGGCGCGTTCCGATGATGCGGTTGGTGGGCTGCCCATCGGGATCGAGTTCCCAATGGCGTGCGGGGTACGCGTAAGGCGAATTTAGGATCGGATGATCGAAGAACGCCGTTTCAGAGGCCGCCATGTCGTCCCGCGCTCATTTCCAACCTGTTGTCTCGCTCGGTGTTCGCCCAGGCTATGTTACATGGCACCCGGCGCGTGACAATGGATAACAAAATGATGAGCCTGACTCGAAAATGGTGGTGTCTTGGCGATTAGGCATAACTCCGGCTCCGGGTTTCCTGCCTGCCAATGGCGGGCGCCCGGAAGCTCGGAGTCGCCTGTTCACTCTGTCTTTTGCTGACATACCCGTTTCTCCGGTGGGCCAATCCGTCCGCCTCGCAGTCCTACACCTTCCGATGTTGGTGAGAGGTACGACCCCTCGCGCTGCGACCCGCAGTCCAGGCAAATCTTTGTCAGCTATCCCTGGGGCGGGCGACCGCCTTTAAGGGGGATCGGAGTTGTCCGCGTCTCCGGCATGCTGCCGCGTAGCGGGTGAGAATCCGACAGAGGCTCGTGCAAATGAACGGCACGCTCGTAGCCTTGTTTCGCCCCGATCGATCGCGACCCGCCGGAGTTGCCGGAGCCGGGCTCGTATCGCAAGGCGCGGACCCGGATGCGCCGGGCCGGGGACCACGTGTTCGCGCCATTCTTGTGGCGTCGCCCGGACCGGTCCGTCCGCCGGGACAGCCCTCCCGGCTGCATCGAAAGAGAGACCAACCGTTCGTCGCCAAAGCAAGAAATCCTCTCCGGACCGATTATTCGGGCCTTTTGGTTGGGCAGAGTCGGCTGACGCAGAACGCGTTGAGCATCAGATCAGCACGAATTCTTTGCTAAGCGACGAGATTTGTTCAGTTGGGAAGTCTCTTTTTGTGGAGGTTTCAGTGAACGCGATCGGTCTCAATTCCCCATCTTCAAAAGTCTCGTCGCGGCGTCTCTTGGCCGTGCGCGAGGTAGCCGACCTCTTCGGCCGCTCCCCCCGGACGGTTCGTGGGTGGATCGCCGATGGTCGCCTTCCCGTGCTCCGCATTGGCAGGACCCCCTTCGTTCCCGAAAGCGCGCTCGATCGCATGATCGCGGCGGCGATCGCCGAGCCCGCTGATAGCGATGAGGGGCCAAAATCGGTTGAAGATTTTTGTGATCCCGAGTCAGGTAAAAACAATGGATAAATGTTATATAATGCAAAGGGGCGCTATTACATCGAGTAAGTTGATAAGGTACTCTTTGCATGATATGCCGCTACCTGCCACACCCCCATCCGGAGGGCTTCATGAAGAAAAAATCTCCTTCGCCAGCCGCGAAGACCGGTTCCAAATCATCTAATCATTCAGAGCCGCGACAGCTCCAATTGCTCCTGCCGGATCCCGTGGATCCCCCGGCCCGCCCAGCGTCGGGCCCGTTGACTGCAAGCGCGATCCGGGCCGCGATCGCCTCCTGGGAAGACATTCCAGCGTCACGGCGGCGGAATTGGGCTTCGGGCTTCAATGTCGCCGATAGAATCGTGCGAAAGTTGGAGGCTGAGACCGGAATCCTAGGCGGCCCCAGCCGTTGGACGTGCTGCCACCTCAACGTCATCCTCTGGAAACAACCCGCCGCCTTTTGTGGCCTATCCGATCGCCGCTTCGGTGAAGTCGTCAGTCAACTGCGTCAAATCCTCATCCGCCTTGGGGCCCATGCAGATACCGGTACCGGGCGCAATGAGCTGTCGCCGGCGTGGCAGGCTCTGCAGGATGGCCTGCCTACGCACGAACGTCGCGCCGGCGTGGTGCGGTTCTTGCGGTTCCTGACCCTGGCCGAAGTCGCGCCCACGGCGGTCGCAGCGGATGCACTAGAGCACTTTACCAGATGGCTGCGCGAGGAGACTTTGACTGAGGACATTCCGGCCTTAGTGCGCCGCACCGCGTCGACCTGGACCTGGGCGATGCGGTCGTTGCCGGGCTGGCCACAGGTCGAACTGTCCCAACCTGGGATGCGCGATGAATTCACGACGCCGATCAAAGATTTTCCAATGAGTTTTCAGCAGGATATGGCCCATTTCCTCGATGGACTGCGGGGTCAGCGTCTAGGAAAGATTTATGATACGCGGGGGGCCGCGTTCACGAAGATCGAGCACGGCACTGATCGCGGCGACAGTCGTGGCATCAGTGGGCGAAAAATTGGGGGTAGGGGCCGGCGCAACCGGGCGCAGAGCCCGCGCACCATACAAACGCGAACCGAACAAATCCGCGCGGCTGCCGCGGCGCTCCTGCAGCAGGGTGTGCTCCTCGAGACAATCACCGGACTGAAAGATCTAGTCACACCGTCCGAGCGTCCGCGAATGATCCTCGGATACCATCTGGCTCGGCTCAGGGCACGCATTGCCTCGCGGGGGCCGCGCAAAGCGGACGACACCGATCTTGACCCCACATCGAATTACGTGGCCGCGCTCGCTCAAGTGCTTCGTATGATCGCCCTCCATCACGCCGATCTGCCGGAGCCAGAAATAAACGAAATTCTCGAACTCCGTGATGCCGTTCGGCCCGATGCGCAGGGGACGATGAACGAGGATGTCGCCCGCAAGCTGCGCAACCTTAACGAGCCCGATACGTTGGCGATGCTACTGCACTTGCCGGAGGAATGGATCAGGCGGCTGCCGAAGCTAGAGCTGAGCCCTCGTAACGAAGCGCTGCTCTTCATGTATGCGACCGCCCTCGAAATCCTGCTCGCCGTGCCACTACGCAGGCGCAATCTGATTGAGCTGCATCTCGACAATCATCTCATAATCGATCAACGGACCGGCGCCGTCACCAAGCTGGACATTCCAGCCGGTGCTACCAAGACGCGCAAAAAGCCGATTATTTGGGAGTTCGGTCCGCGTGTTGCCGCGATGATCGGTACGTATATTCGAAAATATCGGCCGCTTTTGGCGCATGCTGATAATCGGTTTTTGTTTCCAGGGGGCGTGGGCACCAGCACCGAGGCGAGCCATCGTGATTTTGGAGACTTCGCCAATGAACTCTCAAGCCGCGTTGAACGCGAATTAGGAGCGCACTTCAATTTGCACATGGCACGCCATTTAACGGCGTATCGTATTTTGAGACGCTCGCCTGGTGCATATGAACTTGTATCCCGCGTGCTCGGGCATGCCTCGCCGAAAACGACCATGGCCTATTATTGTGGCCTCGAAATGGTATTTGCCGTCCGCGAGGCTTCGCGTTTGCTAGAGCTCGACCGGATCGAGGCCAACCACCCGCCCGCCCGCTTCGCAGTGGCGCAGGACCGGGTGAAGGCGCGGCGCCGGCAAGCACGGGTGAAAGGCGCGGGGCAGCCCGGGGAGGTCTGCCATGGCGCGACGTAGGGGACATCCCGATACATCGACGCCGGCCAAGCCCCGTCTCGTCGTGCCGATATCCGATTGGCCGCCGGCGCATCGTGCGTTGTGGGACGCCGAGACCGCACCGCGGACCGGACGGCTTGCCCGTGCCAAACATGCAGACACCCTCCGGCCCTTGAGCTTGCGCAATGCTCGCCGCAGCTGGGGTGCCTTCTTGACGGTGCTGAGTGCGGCGGGAATCGACACGACGACCGTGGCGCCCAGCGATTTAGTGACGCCAGACCATGTCGCGCGCTTCGTCGATACTCTGGCAGCGCGGGGCAATGTGGCGAACTCGATCAAAGTCCGATTATTCGATCTGCGCGTCGCGTTGCACATCATCCAGCCGGGACAAAATTTCGACTGGGTGACGCGACCAGGCGACGTCTCGATTAATGACTGGTTCGAGCACGAACCGGCCCGCAAGGAGGCGATCGATCCCCGCACCCTCACTCAACTTGGTCGCGACCTAATCGCGCGTGCGGAGGCGATGCAAGCCGATGCTGACGCCCAGCCCAAAACAAAGGCCGCGGTATCCAAAGGGGATGAGGATATTTTGCGGACTTATCGCGATGGGCTGATCTGCCTGCTCCTCGCGGCTCTGCCAATCCGCATCGGTACCCTCAGTCTGATGCGGCTGGAAGCGAACGTCGTGACCGTCGGGGAGCAGATCATGTTCCGCTTCACGGGCGCGGAGACCAAGAACAGCAAACCGATCGAATGCGCCTTGCCCGATCATTTGAAGACGGTTTTCCGCCACTATCTCGAGGTAATCCGCCCGCGTATGGTCCATGATGAGGGCGACGTCTGGTTCTGGCGCCACCCCCGGCAGGGCGGTCAGCGGTTCTGCTACGATGGCATCATGCAGATGTTCCGGCGCCTGACGGAACGGCAGCTGGGCACGGCCCACGGTACCCATGTTTCACGGCACGGCATGGCGACAGCCCTGGCCGATCTTGCACCGGAGCGGCCGGGGTTGGCCGCCACAGTGCTCGGTGTCGGCGAGAACGTGGTCGCCAGGCACTATCGGCACGCAACGATGCTTCATGCGGCCCGCCTCGTCACCGACCTCCTCGAGGAGGAACGTGATGAATTACGCCTGCGGGCCAGAACCAGGTTTGGGCACGCGGATAGGAACAACTACCAAAAAATGACATAAGATATTGAAAAATAACAATAAATATCCATATCTCCAGAGCAGGTCATTCTCGACACCCGGGCCGACCCGAGTATCCTTGTGCTCGACGCCCGACCTGCGCACCGGAGCTTTAGCTCCGCCCGGCTGAGCCCGGGGTCGCTTCAAGGACATCCATCAATGTCAGACTACACTCTATTCGACGCCGTGCGCGCCGAGCTCCGCGCACGTCTTGCGCTCACCCGCACCAGCGCCGGCATGAACACGGCCCTCCAGGCTCTGGCCGGTGCCATGCGCGGCTTTCGGGTTTCGATCGAAACCTCGGACGAACTTAAGCAAGTCGAAGGCGCCCAGCGACAGCTGCTGGCCGATCTGCTGACTCTCGAACTTTTCGTCGAGGAGCTTGGCGACCAGATCACCGAGCATCGCAATCACGTCGCCCGCAGCTTCGGCGCACCCGCCGCGCGCTGATCGATCAACCATAAATCCCCGCCCCGCAGTTACCTGCGGGGCGGGGATTTTTTTGCACCGGGAGCAAAATACCCCTTGACCGACAAAACTCCGTTCGTCGCCTGGAAACATTAGCGCCATAAAACAGCGTGAAATCAGCAATTTATCCAGAACACGAAGCCAGATCTTGCCAGAGCGACGAAGCCCTAAGCGGAAAATTGCCCATGGCCGCTTCAAGTACGCCGGCCAAGACCGGCTGCAAAAATTTCGTCGCCGTCGAGTCTCAAGCTCATTCACCGCCAGATGTGCGCAGGCGACGAAACTGTTCTTCTTGGGGTGTCTCACTTTCTCAAGGAGACACATGATGTCCGACGTTCTGCTCCGCCTCCCCGAGGTGATCGAACAGGTGAAGCTCAGTCGCTCGACGATCTACCGCCGGATCGAGGAGGGGACCTTTCCGCGTCCGCGTGCTCTCGGCACAGGGTGCGTTCGCTGGCGCCAATCCGAGATCGACGCCTGGATCGACACCCTCCCTATTGCCGACGATCCGGCCTGCTGAGGCTGAGAAGGAGATTACCGCATGGGGCCGGCCACGATCTCGCGCGCCGGTCGCATGCTTTCCAGCAATAGATCGGCCCAGATCTGCGAAAGCTCCCGCCGTCGCTTCAGATGCGTTGCTCTGTTATATGCGGCCTCCACCTTGTTCTTCGGCGCGTGCGCCAGCATCAGATCGATCACCGCCCGGTCAGCCGGGAACCGCTCGTTCATGATCGAGGAAAATGTTGCCCGCCAGCCATGCGGCACATGTCGCTGGTGATACCCCGCGCGGTTCAGAAGATATCCTAGCGCGTTCTCGGATATCGGCTTATG
>NZ_JBMFGY010000128.1:0-7834 GCF_049977125.1 Acidiphilium sp.
AGGTGGGAGCCGTATGCGCGAATCGCGCCCGTACGGATCTGTGCGGGGGGCGCCCGGTAATGGGCGTCCCTACCGCGATCCAGCAGTATCGTCTCGTGGATTATATCAAAATGTGCCGAGCGTAACGCAGCGTGGAGAGCTGCATCTGCTTGAGTTGCGCATGCGGTTCTCGACGAGGTGGACCAAGCTGTTGGTCGAATTTTCGAACACTTCGTTGACCACCCGCATTGATGTTACGGTCAGCGGAGCAACAATATTGTGTTCGTTACAGGCGTGGGTATTATGAAACAGACTTCCACCGAGGCAATACCGTTTGGGTATACTTCCCTGGCAGAACAATAATCCGCTTCAGACGTGCTGTTTTTTTTGTGGAGGTGCGACTTTATGATCACACTTTTCTCTTAAATTATAAACGAAACCGTGATTATGGTATCTAATTAAAATAATAGTATTTAGGTCTTATATACGGCTTTGGGTGGCACCACTTAAATGAATGTTTCTTGCTTATCCGGTTACCACTCACAAACCCATTATGTAGTGCCAAATTGAGAACTTTGGCGTCTCACGGCTCTATACCTGGGTGCTATGGGAGGTTGCCGGATAGGCAAAGAATGTTTGGCGCCCTTTTTTGTTGCATATGAAGAGATCATGATATTCATCTTACCGTTACACATATAGGCAAATAATGATAACGAGGGGAAAATAATGCGTGGTCAATCACAGTCCGAAATGTATGGTTGGATACGTATTCTATTCGGTGTTGTCTGGTTGTTTAATACAGCGCTACAAGCAAACTGGGCTTATGCCTCGCATTTTGCGGGTAGTTTTAGTGCTGATTGGGTCAAGGGGCAGCCTATCTGGATAAGAACTTATGGGCATTGGGCAGCTCATATCGTTGGGGTGATAGGGCCCGTCACTGTAGCGCATGCGACAGTCGGCTTAGATGGGTTGCTTGCTTTGTCTCTGTTAAGCGGCATAGGGTTATCTATCTTGGGTTGGGTTGGTATTATCTATAATCTCTGGCTTTGGTCCACGGTGGGTGGTTTTGGAGGTCCCTATGTCAGAGGTGCAACTGATCCAGGCACAGCAATCGTCTATGCGTTATGTTTCTTTTTCGTGGTCGGAACGCGCTCCTGGCAATCAATAAGTCTAAAGAAATTCCCACAAGACCCAGTCAATGAACGTTCACTCTGGGTAGGGCAGATTATTTTTGGATTGCTTTGGGCTTTTGATGCATTCTGGAAGTGGCACCCCTATTTTTTGCATCATCCAGTCAGTTATTTACGTTCGGCTCTTCCAGGGGAGCCAGAATGGATTAAAACGTATATTAATGTCTGGATCGTTCTTATTGATTATGTTGGACCGCTGAAATTTGGCATTTTTGCCGCAATTGCTGAAACTGCCATTGCCATCAGTCTCTTATTCGATACGGCCTTGGTCTGGATGATTCCATTTGGGGTCCTGTATTCCATTGGGATTTGGACTACGGCTGAAGGATGGGGGGCGCCTTATAGTCCTGGCGTTACGGCAAATAAGGGTGACGTCCTCGGTACTACCAATATCTATGCAATTATCTTCTTATTCATCGCTGTCCGGTTCTTTTACAGATCGAAAAAAAAGACTACGGCCTAACAAAGAACTATAGATGAACGGCCTAGAATATTCAACGGTGGTATTGTTGCAATCCAAACCGCTTAGGATATTAGATGAGAAGGTTAGTCTGAGCTAAATGAAAACATGTGTTAAGCCAACCACTCAGTGTGTTTTCAGGTGGACATGGTTATTTTTCATTGTCCCCCTTAGTCTTTTGTCTGCTTGTAACACTACACCGCTAGTACGAATGAATCTTATAAAAAACACTAAAATGATCCAAGCTCGTAGTTTCACCAACAAAAGGCTAAATCGCTTTTTAGAGATCATGGATAAAGGGCGCCCCATTAGATGGGATCAGCAAAACCTTGCTTTGGTCGCACTTTATGAACGCCCTACTCTGCGGATTGCTGACTCAAATTACTTTGCAGCTAGAGCTGGTTTAATCACTGCTCGTGAAATTCCAAATCCGAAACTGAGTTTGAACGCGGCTTACAATACAACTGACTTTATTCCGAACCCATGGAGTATTGGTCCTACGATTACATTTTTGATACGTAACTTTTTTGCTACCCATGCCAGAGTCTCGGCTGCACACGAGAAAGTGGTGGCTGCAAGACTTGCAATCCTAAGTACAGTATGGGTCGAATGGGACACTGTCTATCGGGCATATTCTGGCCTTTGGGCCGCCCTACAGTTACGGACCCTGGCAAATCATCAGGCGCTACTGGCACAAGAGATCTACCAAGCGACCTTGGAACGCTACCGCGCTGGTGCCGCGTCGGCCACTGCCCTCAATCTTGCCGAACTCGCAATGCAGAAAGCTGCGTTTGCCGTCAGTACCGCAGTTTTGCATCTACGTCTGACACGAACTTCCCTTGCCAGCGCAGTAGGCATGCCCGCACGAGCGATTATACATGTCAAGTTCGATTTTTCGACTTTTTACCGATCATTCCGGTTGACGAACTTGGATTCTGCCGAACATTATGCCCTCGCGCACCGACCATCCGTTCTGGCAGCGAGGGCTAAATATTATGCCGCTCAATATCTATTAAAATACGAAATTGACCGAGTTTTTCCGTCATTCAAAATGAAACCAGGCTATACGTATAGTCAGGGCGTCACGGGCTACGCGTTTGGTGCCAATGCCCATTTGCCCCTGTTCAATCAGAACCAGGGACCGATTGCATTGGCGCATGCGCAGGTAGAGCGTGCAGACCTTGAGGTTATACACTCACAAGATCATGTGCTCTCCCAGATAGATCATGCGAAAACTTATTTGAACGCGAGCCTCGCAACGTTGCGGAGCGCCCGACGTGAGGTTTCATTTGCCCGTGATCAGGAGGCTGCCGCAGAACAGGCCTATGACGCCGGCTTAATCGGTGCGCTGCGTTTGCTTGGTGCCGAACAGGTCGCTGTAGCCGCCGAAAAAAATCAGCTGACCGCCAGGGCCGATGAACGGCGCGCAGTGGGTGATCTGGAGGATGCCTTGCACAAGAGCCTGACCGGAGTCACGCCATGAAACGGATTTTCCGGCTGATCCCAGCGCTGATGTTCAGTCTGCCGGCCTATGGCCAGAGCTTGACGCTGCCTAAAGGCGATATCCCTCAGGCCGGTCTGTCCGTCACTGTCCTCAAAACAGTTGGCTTCACGCCAATGCGCCGAGCCTATGGTGCTGTTGTCAGCCCGAAAAAGTTAATTGAAGCCGTCGGTCATCTTCGTCTGTTTGAGGCCGACTGGCACCTTGCCGCTTCCACCCTCGCACGAACCAGATATTTGTCGGCAGCCCCCTACCATGTGTCAGAGGCGGAGCTACAAAAAGCTGAAGCTGTAGCTGAGAGAGCTAAGGCACGCGTAGAGATGACCAAAGCGTCGTTACTGGCGGACTATGGACCGGTTCTCGCGCGCGCAATTATCAGGAATTCTCAGCTTATCAAAAGTCTTGATTCAGCCAAAACCGCTCTGGTTGAAGTCAGCATTCCGATGCCCTTTGTCGCAGAACCACCGTTGATTGCTCGGGCCCGTCGGGCCACGGTGTCCACAGTAAGGACCGGTTTCATCAAGCTAAGGCGTATAGGCCTAGCCGGCGTCGCGCCGGTCGGTTTGATCGGTCAGAACATTTATTATACGTCCCCCTACCTTCAAGCGGGGAGCACCTTGATGGTGCAGCTTGCCGTGGGTCCGACGCAGCGTGGCGTCGTGGTGCCGGCGTCTGCCGTGATATTTTTCGAAGGGCACGCATTTGTCTTCGAGCAGACGAGCAATGCTTCTTTTGAACTAAAACGTATACCCACTACGGAACCGGACCGATTACACAGCCGGCTAATCGGCTATTTCGTGCCAACCGATCGAGCGCCCACCAAAGCAATCGTTATCCATGGCGCTGGTTTTCTGTTTGCCATCATTGCCCATCAGAGAAGTTGATCGGTGATGTTGGAAACCATCGTCCGATTGTCGGTTCGTCATCGCTTTCTGGTGGTCAGCGGTGCTGTAATCCTGTTCTTGTTGGGCATTCACAGTGTCCTTGAAGCACGACCCGCCGTGTTTGGATCGTTTCTATCCCCTAGGGTAACTGTCGTAACCCGAATTCCTGGACTTGCACCTCGCGCTGTCGAGTTAGAGGTCACCGATCGGCTGGAACAGGGATTGGGTGGCATCAGTGGACTCGCCGCAACCGATTCCCGTTCTGAGTCGGGTATTTCGGTGGTCCACCTCGTGTTTCATTCAAAAACCTCTCTGTCGGCCGATCGTAAGGCGGTGTCCGGCAGGCTCACCAGCCTGATCCGTGAATTACCCCCGGGTGCCAATCCCGTGGTCGCCCCGACCGTCTCCACCACTGCGATTGCTACTGAAATTGGCTTGACTTCACGTATTTTATCATCCCGCGACCTGACCTCAATCGCTGAAAGTCAATTACGCCCCGCGCTGCAAGCAATTTCCGGTGTCGCCAAGGTAACTATTTATGGCGCAGCCCAGCCGGAAATTGGCATAGCGCCACGTACGTCGGCGATGATCGCCACCGGTATCAGCCTGAGTAGGCTTGCACATGCTGCACATGATGCCAGTGCAATCGTAGGTCTAGGAACTCTTGATACTTCCACTCAGAGAATTTTGCTTGAGAGCCATGGCCAGGCAATCCAGCCGCAGGCAATCAGCCAAAGTCTTCTTGATCTCCAAGGCGGTGTGCCGATCACCATCAGCACGGTTGCTCGCGTTTGGCCGACCACTGCACCGCGGACCGGAAGCTCCCTGATCAACGGTCAACCTGGCCTGTTGATCGTGGTTTCCGCAACTTATGGCACAAACACGGCAGATGTGGCAGCAGATGTTGCGCGCACCGCGGCGCATTTTTTGCCGGCACTCACCAATGCCGGTATAAAAATTGTCCCTGCCGCATTTGTGCCGTCTCGCTATACCCACGACGCGCTTGGTAATCTGACACGCCTTCTACTGATTGGTGGCGTGCTCGTTTTGTTAACGCTTATTGTAACGCTACGGAATTGGCGGGTCGCGCTCGTCTCCTTTGCGGTGGTTCCTGTAGCGCTGGTCGCGTCACTGAACGTTCTGACCTTTTCCGGTTATCCGATAACCACACTGGCTCTGGTTGGACTCGCAATAGCACTGGGAGAAGTGATCTATGATTCCATTGTTGTCACAACAACGATCAGAGACCGGCTATACGAGGCTGGAACGCCCGCCGATGAGGCCACATTTTTCGAAACTATCGTGGACAGCGCCTCCGAGGTCAAAATGCCAATCTTCCTTGCAACCTTAGCCGCCGTGATTGTGTTCGTGCCGATCATCACGCTTGCGGGATCGGCTGGGCGCTTGTTCGCGCCAATCGCACTGACCTACATTGCAGCTTTGATAGCGTCCCTGATCGTCACTCTCATCGTTTCACCCGCGTTGGCCGCACTTCTTTTTGCGAGAGACAAAGCAGTCCGGCGCGCCATGACGCCGGATGCTGTCCGTCGGACCTACGCATGGACCCTGCGGGTTTCGGGGCCTTTCGGGATAATTCTGGGTGCGCTCGCCCTGATCGGCGTGATAGCGGCCCTTGTCAGCTTACCCGATCTAAAACTGGAATTCATCCAGCATTTTGACGATCCCGCTTTGGTCGCAACTTTCCGCGCCACGCCAGGAACTTCGATCGCTACGATGGATCAGATCGCTGATCGGGCCACGAAATTAATCCGGAAGGTCGATGGAGTTTCGACCGTCGTCGCTGCTATCGGTCGACCAGTTCCGACCTTCCGCGCACATTTGGTTTCACAGGGTAGTTTGGATATAACCTTATCTGGTCAAGACCCTGACACCGTATCAATCGAGCGAAAGATCCGTGACAAGTTACACGCGCTCACTGGATTTGGTTGGACGCTGAACAGTTTCGCTGCCCAACGTGTACATGCTGTCGCGCATGATGCGGCGGCCCCTATCGTCATCGTTATACGCGGCGAAAAGCTAGGAGCTATATCCCGAGACGCCGCCAAAATTTTCACAGCGCTGCATGGGTTGAAAGATATCAGGCGGCTCCGATTATTTCCGCAACCATTTCGGACCCCGTCTGTAATTATAACCCCCAATCGTGTCGCAATGCTGCACTATGACATAGCGGCGTCTTCTCTGCTCCACATTGTCCAGCTTCATTTTAATGGTAATATCGTCGGTCACGTATACGTTGGTAACCTCCTTGTTCCTGTCGTGTTGGCAATACCTCGCCAACAGCGCACCAATCCTGCATCGCTCGAACAACTTCTGGTACGCTCTGCAGACGGGCAACTGGTACCGTTGGGTCTCGTCGCGCGTATCAAGGCTACGACATCTCGCGTCGATATTTTCCATTCCAACGGCCAACGCGCCGAGTTTGTTGACGTGATAGTTCATGGTCGGCATGTTTCAGCCGTCCTAGCAGCCGTCCGTTCCCGGCTGGCCAAGGTCCGACTGGAAAGTGACGATTACTTGACGATCGGCGGCAGTTTCTTCAGTCAATTGAAAGCACGCCATAGCCTTTTTGTACGGAGTTTTATCGCCGGTCTGGTGATTGTCGGTTTGCTCAGCATCGCTCTTGCCGACGGTTGGGCAGTCGCCTTACTTGGGCTGGGATTACCATTCGCACTTGCTGGCGGTATTGCCGCTATCTGGATCTTTCTCGATGGAAATATCACATTCTCAGCTCTGATCGGGCTAGTCACCCTGTTTGGCATCGCTTTGCGAAACGGTTTGCTGCTTCTTATCACCTACCGTCGTCACATCACTCGAATCACGACAATCCCAGAGAATACCGCGGATCTCGCCCAAGATGTTGCAATAGAAATACTACCAATTATTCTTCTTACAACAACCGTAACGGCTTTCGGTCTTCTACCTCTCGCCATTGCGACCGGTACTGCGGGCGACGAAGTGGGTGGGCCACTCGCAATCGTACTAATTGGAGGACTACTGGCAGGAACGATTTTAACCATGCTGTTTCTGCCGCGCCTTGCACCGAGAGTCTTAAAAACACGTTGAACAGATGTTAACGTGTCACCTCGGTAGCCGACATGCGGAATTAAAGTTATTGCAATATGCGGCACGGTGGAAGCAATGTAACTCTGGCATTACCAGTTTGATACGAGGGGCAAGCGAGACGAACCAATCCACCTGTTGATCGACAGCACCGGCCTCAAAATCTACGGCGAGGGCGAATGATGGATCAGAAGCACGGGGTTCGAGCGCGCCGACGCTAGCGGATATTGCACATCGCGTTTGATGCCAATACCCACGAGGCCCACGCCTGCGAATTGACCTCCGACGACATCGGCGATGTCACCGCACCCCTTCAATGGCGATTTTGCGATCAGCTCCATCATACAAAATCGCTATGCGCACCCGCTTGGCGCGCGGCAAGTGTGGCGCGACAAACACGGTGCCCTCGTCAAACTGACAATGCCCGTTTGTATATTATTGGATTTACGGTGACCAAAAACCTTCGTTTTTGGCCTTCTAACATCATCGCGATAAAGTGATTTGGACTATGCCGGCGTTCTCAGCACGGACATCGGGCGGCGATATCCGGAGTGCTCGGCGAAAGATTCGTCTGGCCACGTTCGTGAGGCTGCGCAATCATGCGGCAGATTTTGGGATTAATTTGATGCCCGGTAGCGACGCGAAATGCCGATCACAAGTCAATAGATCAGCGCCGTGGGCGAGGGCCGTGGCGTACACGATGGCGTCGGCGGTTGCGAGGCGGTGGCGCGCGCAGATC
>NZ_JBMFGY010000129.1:0-7825 GCF_049977125.1 Acidiphilium sp.
ATCGCAGCGAATCGGCGCAATACCTGGACCTATGGAAAATGGGGGGATTCGTGAGATCGAAAAGTGTTTTTTATAGGCATTATGTTTCTGAAAACGAGATCTGGTTGAACCAACTTGACGATGCCCCTGCTACACTCTCAACCATTGGCTTCGCTCCGATAATAATTTGGCGCATCGACGCCTAGGGATTGCATCCATCGCACTGTCCGGGATCTGCCGTCGTCTGATCGCAGGCCGGTCGCTCAAGCCTGTGACCACATGATCGGCAGGTGAGAACGTCGGTCATGACAACGCGCGTCGGCTCGCCGCACCAAGCGCACGGCAGGCCGGGAACACGCTCGGTCACGTCGAATCCCGGGTAGTCGCAGTCCGGACAACGGCTGTGAAAGCGGCGCACGAGGTCATTTGTGGCCCGTTCGATCGCGGCCATTCGGGTTGGGTTCCGATGGGCGCGCATGTCGGTTTCGACAAAGGCGGCGCCGCACCTGCTACACGCCTCCCGCACCGCGGACGCGAGCGTGTCATGGTCCGTGACGTCCTTCCGCAGAAGGACTTCCGGCGCCGGCTGGTCATCGCGGCATCCCATGACGATCAAACCATGCTCCGGGAACCTGACGCGTTCGGCGAATGCAATGACTTCATCGAAATCGCGCGCGACCACATGCGCGAAATTGGTTTCCGGGTTCGCGTCGTAGCCGATGAGTTCCAGACCATTGTCGCGGTCGACCATCAGAACCAGTTCGCGGCCGAGCGCCAGGAAGGGAAAGTGGGGATGTGGCCCGAAACTGCCCTCGCTCGCTAATCCCACGCGCGCGCCGGGAGCCCGTTCAAAACCCGCGGCGATCTTCGCCTTCGCAGCGTCGAGTTGTGAGCCGAGCCGTTCGACCTCGCGACTGAACGTGCCAAATCGATCCGTATCGACAGACCGGACCAATTCAACGCGCAGGCCCAGCCCTTCTCGCAGGATTGGAGCAATAACACGCTCCTTGGCGTGCATCGTGGTTAGCACCGCCTGGATGTCTCGATAGTTCCACGGGCTTGAGCCAGCCATCAGAAATAGCCTTCGCGCTTTTTCTGTTCGAGTGAGCCGCCATCCTCGCCGTCGCTGATGCGTCCTTGCCGCTCGGATGAGGATGCTCTGAGGGTTTCGTCCACGACGGACCGCAGGTCGGAGGCATCGGATTCGATGGCTCCCGTCACTGGCCAGCAGCCGAGCGTGCGAAAACGCACCTTGCGGATGGACATCTGCTCGCCGGGGAGGAACCGCATCCGGCTTTCGTCATCGACCACGATGAAGGCGCCGCCGCGTTCGACCACAGGGCGTGGAGCGGCATAGTAGAGCGGCGCGAGCTCGATATCCTTGAGCAGGGCGTAAGCCCAAATGTCCGTCTCGGTCCAATTGGACAGGGGGAAGACCCGCGCGGTTTGGCCCTTGGCGAGGCGCGCGTTGTAGAGTTTCCAAAATTCGGGGCGCTGCTGGCGCGGCTCCCAAGCGTGCGCCGCGTTCCGGATCGAGACGATCCGCTCCTTGGCGCGTGACTTCTCTTCGTCGCGGCGAGCCCCGCCGAAGATGATGTCGTACCCGCCGGCATCGAGCGCCGCCTTCAACGGCTCCGTGCGCATGACCGTGGTGTACCGCTCCCCGTGGTCGAACGGGTTGATGCCCGCGGCTCGTCCCTCCTCATTGGCGTGTGCGATGAGACGCAAGCCGTGCTTGCTGGCGAAAGCGTCCCGAAATTCGATCAGCGATCGGAATTCCCAGGTCGAGTCGACATGGAGCAAGGGAAACGGCGGCGTACTCGGATAGAAGGCTCGGATAGCGAGATGCGCCATCACCGTCGAGTCCTTGCCGGCCGAGAACAGCATCACAGGGTTTCGCGCTTCGGCGACCACTTCACGGATGATATGGATCGCCTCGGACTCCAGCGCGGCGAGATGGTTTGCGGCTCGGGTCATGACCTTGGCTCCTGACCGGAATTCGCACTGCGGGGCTGGCGGGGCATGGCGTCAGACCGCCACTTTGAGTTGCGGCGACGCATGAGAGGCCTCGCGGTCTCCCATCGCCGACCATTTGAGATCGCCCGCGTAACGCCAGGCCATGCGCCCGGCCTCGTCTAGGGCGAACAGATGCAGCCAGCCATTGTCGAACAGGGCGCGCACGCCCGCGTGCCGGCCAAGGATCTCCGACATCGCTTCACGCGGGGCCTCGATGCAGACCGACAGCCGCAGCGGATCGTGCGCATAGCGCTCGCCGTCGTGGACCGACTGCCAGGGCAAGCCGACGCGCAGGAGCCCCCCATTGCCCTCGACCACACCGATCCCGCCGGTGACATTGTGTAGGAGCTTGTTGCCGCCCCCGAAGACATCGGGCGCGACGGTCGATCCATAATATTGCAGGCTGATCCAGCTCGCCACGACGACCGGAGCGGTCAGGATCAGCTCGAGAACGCTGAAGCTCTTGTCCTGCTTCCAATCGTAGTCATGAAGGAAGGCCCGGCCTTCCAGGCTCTTGCCGACCGTGCGCCTGCGCGGGGCGGCGATGAAGGCCTGGCATCCGGCGAGGGCCCATTCGGGCCGGGTTTCGGACCAGTCGCGGCTTCTGCGATGAAGGGCGGTCTCGCTTGCGGCGCGTGGTAAGCGGAGGGCGCGTTCGGTCCGTGCAATTTTGCCCGCCGAAGCCAGCCAGGATCTCGCCTGATCGAGGTCGCCCTTGTGGGCGGCGGAGGGATGATCCTCGTCATAGAGGGTCACGTCGTCCGTGGTGGTGTCGTGGAGCGCCGCCACAAACAGCGTGTCGTCTGGAATTTCGATCCCACTCTGCGAGAGCCCATCTCTCACCTCGGCATCGTTCAGAAGTGAGGCGAGCAGTCGGGCGTTGACCTCACCGGAATAGCCGCCGCAGGCGCCGCAATGCAGGGCGCTGGCATGCGGGTTGTTAACGACGTTGGCGCCATGACCGGCCAGCAGCACGAGCCGTGCGAAATCGCGGGTCAATGACATCGCGCGCAGCACGGTCTCGGCGGCCTTCGCCAGGGCCGCCGCGTCGAGCGCCGGATCGAGCCGAGGCGCTGGATCGCTGGGCGACCGAGCGCCATCCAATCCCAACGCATCGGTCAGGAGCTTGCCCACATAGACGGGGCCTGTCGCCTCGACGAAGGCGAAGGAGGAGACCGCGGCGAGTTTGAACCGGCCCCAGGCGCGCTTCGCGCGCGCCTTGAACCGCGTCGACTGATCCTCCGCGTGGAGGTCGGGGCCGCCGGAGCACGACCTGAGCGCCGGATTGAGCAGGACTGGCAGCCGCCGTTCCTCGACATCCGACGCGAACCGCCTGTGCGCTGTGGTCAGACCGAAAAAGCCCGCGAAGCCCAGGGTCTGGATCCGAGGATCGAAGCTCTCGAGCGCCCGGCGAAAAACCTCGGAACGAACATCGATGCAGAAGGCCGCCTGGAGCGCCGGTCGATCCTCAAGCGCTTGAGGACACTGCCCGGCAAGAGTCTGCGCCAACGCCCGCTGGGCGGCGCGCTCGGCGGCCTCCTGCAGGATGGCGTCGATGTCGCCATCAAGCGTCGGTGCGAGGGGCGCGGCATGTGCTGTGCGCACACTTGCCCAAGCCTCCGCGATCTCGGCGCCGTAGTGCAGAAAGAGCGCTTCTTCCCAGATCAGACGGATGGCCAGGAAATCGGTGATCGTCGCGTCCGTGCCGTCGGCGAGTTCCGCCTGCCAGAGCTTGTAGCGGGCAAACTGCGCCCAGCCGCCGAGCGTCATGAGCATCTGATGGAAGTAGGTCTCGGCGGCGTCCGCCTCCAATCCCAGCCGAGCCACGACCCGCTCGACCGCCGCAGAAGCTGTTTCCGGCGCCTCCGATACATGAAGGGCGAAGTTGGACAGCCCGGCGATTTCGGGCGTGAGGTCGTGGGTGGTGATCGCCCGCCAGGCGGCGTAGGCGCCCTTGCCTTTCGGTGCGGCCCACAGCGCCTGCCCTTGGTCGAAATAGCCGGCGGCCCAGGCTCCGAAGCGTTCGGCGATCATCCCGGGCCAGTCGACGCCGGACGCGCGCGCCGCCAGGTCGGCGACGGCCGGAAGCGATTTTGGGGGCGGCGCTTCGACGCCGGCAGCGGCCTTCAAAGCCGTTACATCCGCGAGTCTCGGCCCCGTCGAGACGCTCGCCAGAGCGTCCGAAAGGTCAGCGTCACTGATCACACCTGCGGCGATCTTCTGGGCATACCAGCTCCGGGGCATCGTGACGGCGGCGCCGGCGACCCTTGCGAGCCGCGCGCTGACCTTGGCGAGGGGCTCGTCGGTTTGCCCAAGAAACGGATTGACCGCGACGCTGGACGCCAAGGGCCAGGCGGGCGGGACCGCGCGGGCGGCGCGATCCATGGCCAGCGTCAACGCTTGCGGGGCGGGCCAGGTCGAGAGGATTTCGTTGGTCATGATCGGTCTTCCTGGTCGGTTAGGATGGGTTGCGGACGGACCAGCCGCCGATCAGCCGGTCGAAAACGGCGTTGGCGTAAAATCCGTTCGAAAGATGCACGCGCAGGCCGGCGGCGGCGGGATGGTTGGCCCAAAGAGGAAACATGGCCTGCACGATGGCGACGATGCCGAAGCTCGCGGCCGTCAGTGCGATCAGCGCCCATTCGAGCGGACCAGGCGCCGGCGGTGCCGGCAGGACATTCGCGGTGATCACGGTCGCCGCCCACTGAAGGGCGAAGTAGCCGACCGAGGTCGCCACGGCATAGACGGCTGTGCGCCGTGTCAGCGCTCTGGGCGCCGCGTCGGCGAACCCTTGCGCCAGCATATAGGCGACGCCGAAGATCAGAATGGCGCCCAGCGCGATTGCTTGGGGCGACTTATGTTCGAAGCCGAAGCAGGCCCCAACCAGGACGTAGATGGCGAGGGCCGCCAGGAAGGCGCGCGCCACGGCGCCCGCCTTCGGGATGGCGACCGGGCCCGGCCTGCGGATTGAAGCCACTCTCTCGACGGCGCCGCCGGAGGCGAGGAAGGAATGCGCCTTGTAGAGCGAGTGGGCGACGATGTGCAGCAGCGCCAGGGGGAAGAGCGCCAGGCCGCACTCGAAGATCATGAACCCCATTTGGGCCACGGTGGACCAGGCGAGCGAGGTCTTGACCGCGGGCTGGGTCAGCATGACCAGGCTGCCGAACAGCGCGGTGAACCCGCCGATCATGACCAGCGCGGCAAGCACGCCGGGCGCCAGCAGCATGACGTCGGCAAAGCGGATCAGGAGGAAGCCGCCGGCGTTGATCACGCCGGCGTGGAGGAGCGCCGATACCGGCGTCGATGTCTCCATCACCTCGGTGAGCCAGCCGTGGGCGGGAAACTGGGCCGACTTGAGCACTGCGGCGATCGCCAGCAAGCCGGCGGCGGCGATGGCGAGCCCTCCACCCACGCCTAACTTCGCGGCGGCAAGGATGGTCCCGATGTCAGACGTCCGGTAAGCGGCGGCCAGCAAGAACGCGCCGCCGAGGAGTGCGGCGTCGCCGAGCCGCGCGGTGATGAACTTCTTCCGCGCCGCCCGCTGCGCGGCGATGCGCTGCGGATAGAACAGCAGCAGCCGGTGCAAAAACAGGCTGGTGGCGATCCAGGCGATCACCAGTTGGAACAGATTGCCGGCGGTCACGAGTAATGCCACCGACGCCAGTGTCAGGCAAAGCCACCCGGTGAAGGCGCCTTGGCGGGGCTCGCCGTCCAGGTAGGTCCGCGCGTAGCGGACGACGATCCAGCCGACGAACGTAACCAGCAGCAACATGGTCACGCTCACGGCGTCGAGCCTGACCGACGGACCGAATCCTTTGAACCCGAGGACGGGACTTTCGACAGCTCCGAAGAGGATCAGGCTCCCGGCTGACACGATCGCTCCAAGTAGCGCGAGGAGCGAAGCGGTTTCGGCCAGTAAGGGGCTGAGTTTCGGCCGCCGACCACGATCGAGGAAGCCGATTGCTCCGGCGAGAAGCAGCGGAACGGGCGCCGACAGCGGCGCGAGGAAGTGCTGCACGAGAGCCCCCTTCAAAGACAATGACTGTTCGGGGACTTTGGTACAGGGTCACGAAATCTTAAAAAAATTCATTGTTTAGGAAAAGACGTTCGTTTTAATAGAACGATATGACAGACCTGAACTACAATCACCTCCGCTATTTTTGGGTGGTGGCTCACGAGGGCAGCCTCACGCGGGCGGCCGAGCGCATGAACCTGTCCCAGTCGGCTCTTTCTGTTCAAATTCAGAAGCTTGAGCACCAGATGAGCCATCCGCTTTTCGAGCGCGTCGGCAGGAAGCTCATTTTGACAGAGGCCGGGAAGATCGCGCTCGACTACGCCGACACGGTGTTCAAGGCCGGCGCCGAACTCATGAGCACCCTGCGGGGACAGCCGCTGGCTACCCGTCAGGTTCTCCGCGTCGGTACCCTGACGACCCTGTCGAGGAATTTCCAGCTCGAATTCCTCCGACCCCTGGTCGGCCGATCGGATGTCGAATTGATCGTCCGCTCAGGCAACATTCGCGATCTGCTCACGCAACTGGAGGCGCACGCCATCGACGTGGTCCTGGCCAACAGCGCCGCGCCGCGCGACGTCCGCTCGTCCTTGCGCAATCATTTGCTCAACGAGCAGCCCGTGAGCTTGGTGGGCCATCCGCGTGCCGATGGGCGCAAGTTCAAATTTCCCGACGATCTCCGGTCGGAACCGATTCTTTTGCCGAGCCTGGACAGCGATATTCGCGTCGCCTTCGATCGGGTGCTCGAGCTAGCCGGGATAAGACCCATCATCCTGGCCGAAGTCGACGACATGGCGATGCTGCGTCTGCTCGCCCGTGAACGGGAGGGCGTGACCCTCGTGCCTCCAATTGTCGTCCGCGACGAGCTTGAGGCGGGAGTCCTCGTCGAGCACTGCCGAATACCCGAGGTCACGGAGACTTTCTACGCCATCGTGCAGAAGCGGCGGTTCCCCAATCGGCTGCTGAGCGAGCTTCTCCCGGTCGGGAAGCTTTAGGCGAGGGAGCGACCGCTGCAGGGCCTTGAATTAACCCCACCCGCTATTAAGGTATGGTATGCTTTAATAGCGATAAAGGGCTCTGCGTCAGATTTGGTGCAGAAGGACGTTTGAAAGAGTCATCATTCGAATTCGCAACAATTCGGTGCTTGCCCGGCCATACATGGACCGCTTCAGCATTTTCAAACGGTTTATCTGACCTTCGATTTGGCCACTGCTCCAAGGTTCCGCGATAGCGTTCTTTACCGCGTCGCTGTCCCTTTTGAGCGTTTTCGCAAAACGTTGCAACGCATAGATGCCGGAACTTGTGGCGTCTGCAATCCAGTCGGCCAGTTTTTCTGGTTTATGGCTCCGCAGCAGCGCAGTGAACCGCAACGCGAGCCGGCGCATGGCGCGAAAGCCAGGCACTTGCTCTTTCAGCTGATCAAGCGTGGCCAACTGGCGCTTTGTCATCAGTGGCGGCGGCTTCATGCAAAGTGACGCGGCAACCAGTGAGGATATCCGTGTTCCGCTGGTTGGGTCTACTGGCAGAAGAAGTTTGGTTGATGTTGAAATTTTAGGGTGCGCTCCGCGTCGCCACGGCGAAAGATATTCGGCCAACCGCGAGTGACAACCGATATAGCCGAGGTTTTTAATCTCATCATGAAGGCGACCAAGCTTTGTTACGCCTTCGGCCCAACGTTGCGCCAGAAAGACATGGTAATGCCCTGGATGGGTCGGCTTGGGGATGTCCCGTCGGATGTTGAATTGAGGGGAGCGGCGTTGCCTGCCTTGAGCTCGTAAGCTCGGGGTACCGAATCCACTGAGAAAGGCAACGCCATGA
>NZ_JBMFGY010000130.1:0-7766 GCF_049977125.1 Acidiphilium sp.
ATACGCAGGATCCGGGCATGGTCGATCTGGCGTTGGACTATAAAACAGGCATCCGGGGGGAACTCTCCACGACCGCGCAAGCGGGTTTCAATCAGTCGTGCCGCGGCCTCTGCGGATGGGGCATCGGGCAGATCGAGTGCAAGACTGCCGACCGGGCGACGTTCGATGAGTGATGGAGCAGTCAGCTTGACGACAACCGGGAAACCGATGTGGGCGGCAGTGGCGGCAACCGTTTCCGGCGTGGTCGCCACTTTGGATTCGACGGTTCCGATCCCGTAGGCGCGCAGGACAGAAAGAGCGGCTTCCCGGCTGAGGACGGTTCGGCCCTCAGTGCGCGTGGCCGCGATGGCTTTGGCGACAGCGGCACGGTCGGGCTCGATGTCGAGCACGGTCGAGGATGGTAGTTCGCGCGCGATGGTTTGGATGGCACTATGGCGGCGTAAGGCGTTGTATCCGGCGACCGCTTCCTCGGGTGTGGCGAATACCGCGACCCCTGCTTCGGCAAGGCGCCGCCGTCGGACGGCACCGGTGGACTGGCCCAGTATGGCGGTGAGGAGAGGTGTTTTGGTATCGGCGGCGCAGGCAATCAGCGCGGCAATCGTAGCATCATCGTCCGCGCCGGAAGGCGCGAGGATCACGATGATACCGCCGACTTCGGGCGCCGCACCAAGCACCGCCACAAGAGCGGCGAGTCGGGGTCCCTGGGCGTCCAACACGGTGACCAAGGCCTCAGCGATGGGATCGGTTCCGAGCAGGAGGGCGAGAGCCTGGTTGGTCGCGGGTGTAAGAGGCGCGAGGTCGAACCCTGCTGCTAGTACGGCATCCGCAGCAAGACGGCAGCCGCCTCGGCTGTTGCCAATGATGGCAAGGCCGCCTTTCCGCGCTGGCCTCGCCCTGCTCAAGGTTTCGGCTGCGGCAAGGAATGTGCCGAGTGTGGATGTGAGCAGCACGCCGGCGCGCGCCAGCGCCGATTCAAACCCGGCCATGGCCATGAAGCGTGGGTCGGCCAGACGCCCACCAGGGGCAATGGCCACGATCGGGCGAAGGCGTGCCGCAGCTTTCGCCGCGGATAGAAACAAGCGCGGATCGCGCAAGCCGGAGATTTCCATCAGGATCGGGCCGGTACCCGGATCGCGGGAGAGATGGTCGAGTATTCGACCAAATCCGATATCGGCATTATCGCCGATGCCGACGATGGTGGAGAACCCAACACCGTTAGGTTCAGCCCAGTCGATCACTGCGCGAGCGAGTGCGTGGGACTGTGCAAGCAGGGCAACTCGCCCTGGGGGGACTGGGGCATCCGTGAGCAATGCGTTGAGCGAGATGCCCGGCACAGCGAGACCGAAAGAGCGCGACCCGATAACCCGGACCCTTGCTGCGACTGCGGTTTCGCGCAGATTTTCGACTTTAGCATAGATAATGGCAGCCCCCCGGACTTGGCCCGACAGTGCAGCCAGCATGTGGGGGACGTTGTCTGCCAGGTCGGCAATCAGAGCCAGATCAATTGGTTCATCGCCCACCTTCTCGACGATTCGAGCCGGACATGTCGCGAGGGTAGTACGCAGGCGTGATCCTGTTGGGGTGTTGCCGCCCGACAGCAAGATGGTGCGGGGATGGAAAAGGACTTCGGGATTGAACCGGTTAATTATATCCCGGTTTCGGCCGGCGTGCGGGTCTGGCTGGCGTCGGGGCATACGGATACGATTTTATGTCGCTGAGGGTTGAATGAGCGCCAGTGTATGCTGGGCGATCATCAGCTCCTCATTCGTTGGAATAACCCATACTGACACTGGGCTATCGGACGTGGAAATGCGCGGCCCGCCGGAGGCGTTCGCCTCGTCGTCCAGCCTCACACCAAGTGACCCCAGCCGGCGGCAGAGTGCAGCACGCACCGGGATGGAGTGCTCCCCGATCCCGGCGGTGAACACGAATGCGTCCAGACCACCTAATACCGCGGCGTAGGCACCGGCATATTTCGTCATAGCATGGACGAAACATTCGATCGCCAAGATGGCGGAAGGGTCCCTGCGGTCCTGAAGGACATGCATGTCACCGCTGCTGCCAGAGAGCCCGAGGAGACCTGCCTGTTCGTAAAGCATCTTCTCCAGCGAAGCGTCGTCGAACATTTTGAGGCGCATCAAATAGAAAAGCGCGTCCGGGGGCACGTCGCCCGAGCGTGTCGCCATTGGCAGGCCCGACACCCCAGCGAAACCCATTGAGGTCTCGACGCTTCTTCCGTCCAACATGGCACACATGCTGGCACCTCCGCCGAGATGGGCGGCGATTACCCGCCGCGCTCCAGGCGCAAACTTTGGGATTTGCCGGCTGATGTAATCGTAGGAGATCCCGTGGTAGCCCCAGTGGCGGACACCGGCGTCTCGTACTTCCTTCGGTAGCGCGTATGTCTGCGCCACTTCCGGCATCGTCCGATGAAACGAGCTATCAAAGCAGGCGACTTGTGGTAGTCCCGGGAATGCCTCGGCGAAGGCCTTTGCGCCGCGAACGTTGAAGGGCTGGTGCGATGGCTCCATCGCAGTAAGCGATTGCAGATATTCGAGCACGGCGCTGTCGATCATTACCGGCGCTTCGAAGCGGGTACCGCCGAGTACGATGCGATGACCGGCCGCTACGATTTTTGTTCCACCGAGGTTTGTCTCGAACCAGGTGATTACGAAATGCATGGCGGTTTTATGATCGACCGTTGTACCTTCATGCCAGGAATGGCTATCCAGCGGCCTGCCAGTCGCGTCATTGATGACGAAATGTGGATTTCCCTGCATGTCGTCGATGCTTCCTCGGCACAAGAGGGACAGCGACCTTTGGGTGTCCAGTGCATAGGCACCAAACTTCAGGCTCGTGGAACCGGCATTGAAGACGGCGATGGCATCGCTCATGGCCGATTACTCCGCTGTTTCGGGCGATAATATGGTCGGGTCGTGCGCGATCGCATCGGCATAGAGAACTGCCGCCGCGGCTGAGAACCGACGCGCGGCTGCCGTATCGGCACGGCTTGTAAGGATTACTGGCACCCGCGCGCCGACAACCAGGCCCGCCGTTTGAGCGTCCGCCATGAAGGCAAGATTTTTGTAGACCATATTGCCGGCCTCGATGTTCGGCACAATCAGAACATCTGCAACGCCGGCAACCGGAGAGGAGATGCGTTTGATACGTGCGGCATCGCTGTCCACTGCGGCGTCGAGGTCGAGGGGACCATCGACGATGCCGCCGACGATCTGCCGACGGTCCGCCATTTTCGCCAGGATCGCGCCATCCAGGGTGGCGGCCATCTTCGTGCTCACCATCTCCACCGCAGCGAGCACGGCCACTTTCGGTAGGTCGATCCCAAGCGCGCGCGCGAAACCAATAGCATTCTGGCAGATATCCCGCTTCTGGTCGGTGCTCGGTGCGATATTCAGTGCCACATCGCTGATGACGAAGCGGCGTCCATAGGTCGTCGCCGAGATCATCGCGCAGTGGCTGATAAGGCGGCCGGCGAGGAGTTTTGCGTCTTTCTGCATGATCGCATGAAGGAGCACGTCGGTATGGAGGCTTCCCTTCATCAACGCTGCGATCTCGCCGGCGCCAGCTGATGCGGCTGCCTTGGTGGCTGAGTCTTCCGGGCCGTCGGTCGCCACAATGCGGTATTTTGAGATATCTAGCCGCTCCTGATCAGCAATGCGGCGGATTTCGGTCTCGGGCCCGAACATGATCGGCAGGATCAGCCCGGCTTCGGCGCTCTCGATGGTGCCTTTTAGCGCTTCAGCGCTGCATGGGTGTACGATCCCAGTCGGCATCCGTTCTAGGCTTCGGCAGCGCTCCAGCAAGCCTTCGAGGCGGTGCTCCGCGACAATGTGCTGCTGTCTCTTCGTTGGTGCCAACACATCGAGGACTGCGGTTGCGACAACGCGGCCGGACGGATCAGAGCAACGCCCGTCCAGCACGACGATTCCCTTATCCGTATGCTTCTCCCTCACGACGAGACTCACGGTTATGACGCCGCCGATGGGCAATATAGACATGATCTGCAGGGTGAATGTACGTATGCACGAACCCGGACCTGGCAGCGACGAACCGATCAGTGCTGTCATCAGCCCTGTCACGATTCCCGCCCCAGCTTGGCTCTCGCCCGTCATCGTATCGGCATCACCAAAGGCCGCCTCCCAGGCACGCACGTCAGCTGCGAGCAACTCGCGCTGCGCTGACGCCGTATCGCCGACGGCGATCTCGTCAAAAATCTTGTTTACGATGATCGGCAAGATACAAACTCCTATGTCCGGATTGGCGCGGCAGAATGCTGTCGTGACGGTCAGTATCCGACCGTCACGACAGCAAGTACGTCCCGCCGCGCGGAAACTTCAGTATCACGCGACGGTTGCCCGATATTTTTCTGCGGGCACACCGAGCACATTTGCCAGGCGAGTGAGGTGATCGCGGCCGGCGGCGGTCGGTGATCCAGCGGTGCCGATGATTGCGTTCACCTGTTTGAGGAGTTCCTCGCGTTCTGCCGTTTCGGGAATGATCGACGCAAGGGCCGCAATAGCTCGGTCAGGCAGGAGTTGCAGCACGAAGAACTGGTCACGCACCACGATCTTGAACTGGGGGAGGGACAAATGCATCAGTCGCTGGCGCGCGACATTCAAGGCGAGTGCGCAGCGCTGGTCAATCGACCGGTCCCCCCCCATGACAAAGAGCACTGCCCGGGTCAGCGCTTCGTCAAACCCGCCGGTCTTGAGCATCGTCTCGTACCCTGCCGCCATGGCTTGCCGAGCTGCGAGATCTTCGGACGAAGGGGCAGGTGGTTGTGCTCCACTCTCCGCGGGGACACCGAGTAACGCCTGGAGGACGGGAGAGCCATAGATGGCAAAGAAAACTTTCTCGGACAATTTGTCACGAATCGCTCGGTAGGCGTCCAAACTTGCCATGATCTGGTCGGAGTACCGGGTTTGAAGTGCCAGGAACGGATTGTCCGCTGGAACGGGCTTGCGCATCGCCGAGGCTTCAGTCGCCAGTTTCAGAACGGGCTTCATCCAGGGATTGCTGTCGGCGAACATGGTGTAGCTGAGCCTAAGCGGATTCAATTTTCGAGACAGATCGGCCGTTGGCTGGTTAGCCAGCGCGCGGACCAGGGGCTGCATGAACGTGCGATAGAGCGACAGGTTGATGTCGGACAACCGGGCCACAGCAGCGAAGGCGCGGTCATCTTCGGGGCTGTTGCGTCCAAGCGCACGGATGTCATCCAGTGACCGCTGCTCGAAACGCGCGATCCAGTCGCCAGTGACAAATCCGCTTAAAGGGACATCAGCGGGTCGTGGCGAAATCACCATCTCATGAAGGCCGGGCGGCAGGCAATCGATGACGTCGATCAACTGCACGAATTCCTCGTCCTGCTCAGCTCCCACTTTGGAGGACACGAAGATAGCGAGGTGTCCGATCTTGTGGCTCAGACAGTAGACGATCGTTCGCCCCGTGGCGCGAATGTCGTCCACGTCGCGGTATAGGTCCAGGATCCAACCGAGTGCCTGGGGCGGCGGGCTGATATTGTCTTCAGACGACGTGAACACGATGATCGGCGAGGTGATCTTGCGTAGATCGAACACAGTGCCATCGTGGGCTTTAAGCAAGTTGCGAGCGAGTTTATCGCCAATAAAAAGATTATCTACCAGGAATTGCAATTCGTCGCCGTTGAGCTCGATGAAGTCGCCCCACCATTTTTCGAATTCGAGATAGCGTTCAGCCCCCGTGTCGATATGGGTGTAGACTTCGTATTGCTTGCCCCAAAGCCAATTGGCAGGATTCAGCATATCGAAATTAAGGATCAAGCCCGTGCCATCGAATTTGCCATTGCCGAGGTCGCTCGACAGGGCGGTCATCCAGCTGCCGCCCAGCAGACCACCTGAGTAACGCATCGGGTCCTTGCCATGGACGCCTTGCCAGTAGGACATGGGTGACCCGGCAACCAGACAGGGTCCGAAGAGATCCGGTCGCAGCATTGCCACCATCAACGTTTGATAGCCGGCCTGGCAATTGCCGATCGCAAACGGCGGTGGAGCCTCCGGATGCCGCTCCACTATACGCTCGAAGAATTTTACCTGACCCTCGACGACATCGAGGAATTGCTGGCCGGGCTCGGGCATCGCACTGAAAGCAATGAAGTACACCGGATGACCCGCCTCAAGAGCGTCTCCGATCTCGCTCTCAGCCTTGAAGCCTCCAATGCCCGGCCCCTGGCCGGCACGTGGATCGATCACGACGACGGGCCTCTTTCCGGGATTCGACCGCACGCCCGACAACGGCAGAATATGCATGAGCGAATAGTTGATCGGCCGTGTTAATGACCGGCCACTCATAATGACCTCATGGTCAAAGCGCAGGACGGTCGCGGTCGGTCGGGAGGTGATCTCGGTCTCCGCATTGCCGCGACGCCGCAGTAAATCGACGAACAGAATACTACGCTGGAGCGCATCGATCATGTAGGGTGGCCACGCCTTCATCATGGCGTCGGAAGACGGGGCTAAGAATTCGGGTGATCCATGAGATTGCGCAGTTGAAGTTTTGTCGGCCGGGGGTGATTTTGTTGATGCCAGATAGGTCATTTTATCTCCAATAGAGTATCAGTTTGGTTAGGAGTGAGTGGGCAGAAGGTTTAGCCACATGATTTCAGTCCAGCGCCCCACTTCTGGGTTGCTGGGTGCACGTGTTGGTATGAACTGAATTCTCGACCCGCGCCTGAGGGTTGAACCTCCGGACTTTCCGGGACCGACTATGAGGCGATGGGAAGATCATGCCTTCAGACCCGATCAGACCGAACTGAACCATTTGTCGTTCAAAGGCGGACGGACCGAACTGGTCGATCGGAACATCCTCCGATCGATGATGATGAAACATACCCATCGCTTGGGGCATGTGGCCCGCACCACGGGCGACTGCCGCCGTAGGGCAGACTGGGTGACCACATAAAGTCGCGACCACTTCAGAGTTCGGGTAAAACTTGCCGATCAGAGCCATTCTGGTTCTTTCAGCTGATTCCCAGAGATCGGAAGACCGGAATTTTGGCGACTTCCACGACCAAGGCGAATATAATTGCAGCCACGAGAACCGCGATCACGGTCAGTACCGGCAGACTGGCCATCGCTAGGCCTGTGAGAGCCAGGACCGAAACGATCGCGATAGCTGCGATCGTTGATCCCATCACCCAGGCGCTTGGGACCGAGTGCCAGAAATGTCCGCGTTCACGGATCGCATAGATCGATGTCTGGCTGCCAAACACCAAGGCCAGGAACGTGAGGGTTCGCAACGAGGCGAGCGGCAGGTGAAGCCACAATGTGCCAACCAGCAGGGTTGCGGTACAAAATGCGAGCAGGCCGATCCCGACGATGATTCCGGCAATGGTCAGGCTGCCGATCCGCCAGACATTCGGGATCGTCGACGGGTGAACGTGATCGGTGGTCAGCGACATCGACAGAAAATCACCTGTCACCAGATAGATCACGATCAGTAGCGGCGTCAGGATAGCGTGGCTGGTGATCAACAGGCCGACCGCCAGGAAAAGCACGGTGGCCAGTTTGCGAATGATCGTATTGAGTGTGTAGGTCTGGATTCGCTGGAAGGTGATGCGGCCTTCTTTGACTGCCGCAACGATGCCGACAAGACCTGGATCGGTGAGGACCATACCGGCCGCGGATTTGGCAACATCTGTCGCCGTGGAGACCGCGATGCCCATCTGGGCCTGGCGCAGGGCGGGCGCATCGTTGGCACCATCGCCGCAC
>NZ_JBMFGY010000131.1:0-7751 GCF_049977125.1 Acidiphilium sp.
ACCCGGAGATGGGGATCGGCGTGTCAGTGGATGACCGGGATTTCGGTGAAGGTGTGTTCCGGCGCCGGTGAGGGGATGGTCCATTCGAGCGAGGTGGCGCTTTCGCCCCAGTAGTTATTGGCGAGGACTTCCTTGGAGGTGAAGATGCGATAGACCACGTAGAAGAAGATCAGGACGCTGACCCCGTCGACCGCGGCGCCGACCGAGGAGACGAAATTCCAGCCGGCGAAGGCGGCCGGATAGTCGGGGTAGCGGCGCGGCATGCCGGCGAGGCCGAGGAAATGCTGCGGGAAGAAGGTGAGGTTGGTGCCGATGAAGAAGGTCCAGAAATGCACCTTGCCCCAGAATTCGGGGTAGGGTTTGCCGGACATTTTGCCGATCCAGTAATAAAAGCCGGCGAAGAGGGCGAAGGTGGCGCCCATCGAGAGAACGTAGTGGAAATGGGCGATCAGGAAATAGGTGTTGTGCAGGTCGGTATCGAGACCGGCATTGGCCAGCACGACGCCGGTGGCGCCGCCGACGGTCAGCATGAAGATGAAGCCGAAGGCCCAGAGCATCGGGGTTTTGAAGTCGATCGAGCCGCCCCACATCGTGGCGATCCAGGAGAACACCTTGATGCCGGTGGGAATGGCGATGACCAGGGTGGCGGCCTCGAAATAGGCCTTGCTGTCGTGGGTGATGCCGGAGACGAACATGTGGTGGCCCCAGACGAGGAAGCCGACGAAGCCGATCGCGCAGGTGGCATAGACCATGCCGGCGTAGCCGAAGATGGGTTTGCGCGCGAAGGTGGGGATGACCTGGTTCATGATGCCGAAGGCGGGCAGGATCATGATGTAGACTTCAGGATGGCCGAAGAACCAGAACAGGTGCTGGAACAGCACCGGATCGCCGCCGCCGCCGGGTTCGAAGAAGGAGGTGCCGAAGCTGCGATCCATCGTGAGCATGGTGATGGCGCCGGAGAGCACCGGGATACCCATCATGAGCATGAAGGAGGTGACCAGCATGGCCCAGACGAACAGGG
The DNA here is from genome assembly GCF_049977125.1 of Acidiphilium sp. Classification (NCBI taxonomy): domain Bacteria; kingdom Pseudomonadati; phylum Pseudomonadota; class Alphaproteobacteria; order Acetobacterales; family Acidocellaceae; genus Acidiphilium; species Acidiphilium sp. Next base: position 1,022 of record NZ_JBMFGY010000131.1, read on the forward strand.
GCATTTTGAACATGCCCATGCCGGGGGCGCGCATGTTCAGGATGGTCACGATGAAATTGACCGCGCCGGCGAGCGAGGAGACGCCGGCGAGCTGAAGGCCCATCAGGGTGAAATCGACGGCGGGGCCGGGTTGATACTGGCTGTCGGACAAGGGGGGGTAGAGGGTCCAGCCGATGCCGGCGCCGGGGCCGACGAACAGGCCGAGATTGACGAAGATGAACCCCATCACGAGGAACCAGAAGCTCATGTTGTTCAGGCGCGGGAAGGCCATGTCGGGCGCGCCGATCAGGATCGGCACCATCCAGTTGCCAAAGCCGCCGATCAGCGCGGGCATCACCATGAAAAAGATCATCAGCAGGCCATGGGCGGTGACGATGGCATTCCAGGCCTGGCCGTTGGCGACGACCGTGTTGCCGGGTTCGGCGAGCTGCGCGCGCATGATGAAGGACAGCACGCCGCCCTCGATGCCGGCGACGAGCGCCCAGGCGAGGTAGAGCGTGCCGATGTCCTTGTGGTTGGTGCTGAGGAACCAGCGGCCGAAGAAGCTGGTGCGATCGGTATGGTGATGATGGTCGGCGGTGGCGAGAGGCTGGGTCGCCTGGAAGGCGTTATCGGACATCGGTCGGTCTCCCTCGGAGCGAGATGGAAATCAGGACGCGGTGACGGCGCTGGCGCCGATCCAGTAAACCGCGACGAACATGAACAGCCACAGAACATCGACGAAGTTCCAGTACCAGGCGATGGTCTGAAACCCGGCGTAGTGGTCGGGGGTGAAGGCGCCGCGGACGATACGGACGAAGCAGAGCGTGAGAAGGATGACGCCCATGATGACGTGCAGCATGTCGAAGCTGGTGAGGATCAGAAACAGCGAGGGGTAGATGCCGCCATGATAGACCGGGAACGGCAGGTTCGCGAATTCGTAGATCTGGCCGCCAAGGAAGGCGACGGCGAGGATTGCCGTGGCGGCCATGCCGAGCGCCGCATTGGTGCGGTTGCCCTGTAGAATACCATCGAACGACCCGGTCAGCGTGGTGCTGGAGAGCAGCATGACCAGGGTTGCGAACATCGGTTCGCCCAGCGGGTTGATGGTGTGGATATGCGCCGGGGGCCAGACGGCGACGTGGCCGATGCCCATTTTGGCGGGGAAGAAGAAGAAGGTGAAATAGCCCCAGAAGAACGCGACGAACAGCATCAGCTCGGCGATGATGAACAGCGTGACGCCGTAGCGGAAGCTGATCTGCGGGATGATGCCGGCCTTGAGGAGATTGGGGCCGTCGTTCAGGGCGTCACGCGTCCAGAGGGCGATGGTGGTGAGGAAGGCGAGAATGCCGAGGGCGAGGATGGTGACGCCCTCGTGGAATGTGTAGGCGATGACGCCGCCGGCGGTGACCATGGCGGACACGGCGATGGCGAGCGGCCAGGGCGACTGACCGACCGGCGTGAACGGACTCGGGACCGTCTGGTTGGCCGGCCAGGTATCGAAGCCTGTGTTATCCTGCATCAAACGTCACCCCTGTCCAACGTCGTCCCGGTTGTGGCTGCGATTGCGAAGCGGGAGCCGCGCCCGTCGTTCCGGGCCTAGTTATCAAACGAACATAGTTATAGATATAGATTAATATATTAGATCACATGAAGCGAATATATCAACCATCTCGTAACGGCAAGGGCCTGATTGTCATTTTTGCGCGATGTCGCGAGGGTTGATCGGGCGGGACGCGGCTTCAGTAATGCACCAGGCGGCGGTAGAGGTGCCAGGTGGCGTGACCCAGGATCGGCAGCACGACGACGAGACCGACGAGAAGGAAGGCAACGCCGGCGAACAGGGCGAGCGAGACCAGCAGCCCCCAGGCGAGTAACGGGCCGACATTCATCACGAAGGCTTTGAGGGAGGTGCCGATCGCCTCGACGATGCCGACCGGACGGTCGAGCACCATCGGGAAGGAGACCACGCTGATCGCCAGAACGATCACGGCGAAGACGAAGCCGACACCGAAGCCGCTGATGATCAGGCCCCAGCCCCGCAGATGCGTGACGATGTGAAGCAGCATGACACCGAGTGCTGGCGCGTGCGGCTTGCCGGAGAAGGCGAGAAACAGGAAATGCGCGGTGCCGATCCAGAGGATGAACAGCGAAACCAGGAGCAGGCTGAGCAGCATGACCGAGCCGATCGCGGGGGATTTCAGGATGCCCAGGGCATCGCGCCAGCGGGCGCGCTCGTTGAGTTCGAGCCGGCGGCTCATTTCGTAGAAGGCGAAGGCGGTGATCGGGCTGACCAGGACGAAACCCGACAGCAGCGGAAAGACCAGATCGGCATAGCCCTGCCCCGCCGCCGCCACGGCGCCGCACAGGCCGACCACGGGCAGGATGAGCATCATCAGCACCGCATCTGCCCGGGTCTTGCCGAAATCGGCGACACCGAGGGTGAGGCAGGCGATCAGGTCGCTATAGCCGATCTGCTGGATGATCGGCCGGGTGCGCTCGATATTGGCGGTGTCCCAATAGGATTGGTCGCTCTCGTCGCCGACCGAGAGCAGGCCGTTGGCCAGTTGCTGGAACGGCCAGAAGAAGGGATTTTGAGCGCGCATGACGGTTTCTCTCCATATTCAGTCGTGACGCTTTATTCGGGCGTCACACGGGTCGCAACGCTGGCGGTTCAGATGCCAGCGGACAGCGCCGCTGGCTCCCGCCATGCGTTAGAGCGATATGCGATTAAGTAGACGCGGCAGCGGCAACATAATCGCATGAAATCGCTCGAAAAAATTTAGAGCTAGAGCGTTAAGCTGAAAGCATAACGCTCTAGACGATACTTATTCGAACTATAGAATGGAAATGCCGTGGCGCGCCATATGTTTTTGCGGGGTGTCGCCGGCGGCGGCGCGGTTTGGTCGCGCGTCGCTTCGAGCGCCGTCGCGCGGCATTTGACATCCGCCCCCATTTGCGACACCCGACGCTGATGCGTCATTTTCTCGATTTCGAAAAACCGGTCGCCGAGTTGGAAGCCAAGATCGAAGAGCTTCGCCGGATGACCGATCCGGGCGAGATCAACATCGCCCAGGAGGTCGCCCAGCTTTCCGACAAGGCCGAGCGCCAGCTCCGCGCGCTCTATGGCAGGCTGACGCCGTGGCAGAAAACCCAGGTCGCCCGCCATCCCGAACGCCCCAAGGCGACCGACATGATCGCCGGGCTGATCACCGAATTCACCCCGCTGGCCGGCGATCGCGCCTTTGCCGAGGATGCCGCGATCATTGCCGGCCCCGGCCGCTTTCAGGGCGAGCCCGTCATGGTCATTGCGATCGAGAAAGGGGCGGATCTCGATTCCCGGCTCAAGCATAATTTCGGCTCGCCGCGCCCGGAAGGTTACCGCAAGGCGCGCCGCCTGATCGAGCTTGCCGGGCGGTTCGGGTTGCCGATCCTGTCGTTCGTCGATACGTCGGGCGCTTATCCCGGCATCGACGCCGAAGCGCGCGGCCAGGCCGAGGCGATCGCGCGCGGCATCGAGGCCTGTCTTGCCGCGCCGGTTCCCTTCGTTGCCACGATCATCGGGGAAGGCGGCTCGGGCGGCGCCATTGCCATCGCCGCCGCCGATGTCGTGCTGATGTATGAGCATGCGGTCTATGCGGTGATTTCACCCGAAGGCTGCGCCGCCATTCTGTGGGAGGACCGCGCCATGGCCGCCCAGGCCGCCGAGGCCATGAAGGTCACGGCGCAGGACCTCAAGCGGCTCGGCATCATCGACCGCATCGTGCCCGAACCGCTCGGTGGCGCCCATCGCGCGCCGGATGCGGCCATCGCCCAGCTCGGCGAGACCATCGGCCAGGTGCTCGCGCCGTTGAAACTGATGACCGGCGAGGCCCTGCGCGCGAAACGCCGGGAGAAATTCCTCGCCATGGGTCAGGCCGGCGTCGCCTGAGAATTGCGGCCCCGGCCGGGGCGGCTACATCCGCCGCCCGATCGCCGCCTGCGCCGCCGCGAGCCGCGCCACCGGCACGCGATAGGGGCTGCACGAGACGTAATCGAGCCCGATCTCCTCGCAGAACGCGATCGACGCCGGGTCGCCGCCGTGCTCGCCGCAGATGCCCAGTTTCAGGTCCGGTTTGGTCGCCCGGCCGCGCTCGGCCGCGATTCGCACCATCGCGCCCACGCCCTCGACATCGATCGATACGAACGGGTCCTTGGGCAGAATGCCGGATTCGACGTATTTGGGCAGGAACTTGCCCGCATCATCGCGCGAGAGGCCGAACACGGTCTGGGTCAGATCGTTGGTGCCGAAGGAGAAGAAATCGGCGGATTGCGCGATCGAATCGGCGGTCAGCGCCGCGCGGGGCAGTTCGATCATGGTGCCGACGCTGAAATCGAGCGTGGTGCCGGCGGCGGCGAACACCGATTTCGCCACATGCTCGATCTGCGCGCGGGTGATGTCGAGCTCGCGCTTCATGCCCACCAACGGGATCATGATTTCGGGCACCGGCGCATTGCCGGTCTCGGCGGCGACGGTCAGCGCCGCCTCGAAGATTGCCCGCGCCTGCATCTCGTAGATTTCCGGATAGGAAATCCCGAGGCGGCAACCGCGATGGCCGAGCATCGGGTTCGCCTCGGAAAGCTCGCCGGCGCGCTGGCGGATCGCCTCCATGCTCATGCCGAGGCTATCGGCGACATCGGCGAGTTCGGCCTCGCCATGCGGGAGGAATTCGTGCAACGGCGGGTCGAGCAGGCGGATCGTCACCGGCAGGCCGGCCATGATGCGGAACAGCGCGATGAAATCCTGGCGCTGATAGGGCAGAAGTTTTTCCAGCGCGGTGCGGCGGCCGGCTTCATCGTTCGCCATGATCATCTGGCGGACCGCGCCGATGCGCTCGGGGTCGAAGAACATGTGCTCGGTGCGCGACAGGCCGATGCCCTCGGCGCCGAATTTGCGCGCGGTCTCGGCATCGAGTGGGGTTTCGGCATTGGCGCGCACCTTGAGGCGGCGAATTTCATCGGCCCAGGTCATCAGCTTGGCGAAATCGCCCGACAAGGCGGGTTCGATCATCGGCACGGCACCGGCGAAGATCTCGCCGGTCGCGCCATCGAGCGTGATGGTGTCGCCCGCGCGGACGCTGACGCCACCGGCGGTGAGGGTTTTGGCACCGTAATCGACATGGATGCCGCCCGCCCCGGCGACGCAGGGCCGCCCCATGCCGCGGGCGACGACGGCGGCGTGGCTGGTCATGCCGCCGCGCGTGGTGAGAATGCCGCGCGCGGCGTGCATGCCGTGAATATCCTCGGGGCTGGTTTCGATCCGCACCAGGATCACCGCCTCGCCCTTCTGCGCGCGCATCTCGGCCTCATCGGCGGAGAATACCACGAGGCCCGACGCGGCACCCGGCGACGCGGGCAGCCCCTTGGCCAGAAGCGTCCTTGCCGCGTGGGGATCGAGCGTGGGGTGCAGCAGCTGATCGAGCGACTGCGGATTGACGCGCATCACCGCTTCGCCCTTGTTGATCAGCCCGGATTCCGCCATCTCGACCGCGATGCGCACGCTGGCATTGGCGGTGCGCTTGCCGTTGCGGGTCTGCAACATGTAGAGCTTGTTGCGCTGGATCGTGAACTCGATGTCCTGCATGTCGCGGTAATGCCGTTCCAGCACGTCGCGCACGCGGTTCAACTCGGCATAGGCCTCGGGTAGCGCCGCTTCCATGCTGATCTCGCCGGGTTTGGCGTAGGATTTCGACAGCGGCCGCGGCGTGCGGATGCCGGCGACCACGTCCTCGCCCTGGGCGTTGGGCAGATATTCGCCGTAGAATTCGTTCAGCCCGGTCGAGGGATCGCGGGTGAAGCAGACGCCGGTGGCGCAATCATCGCCCATGTTGCCGAACACCATGGCCTGCACGTTGACCGCGGTGCCCCAGTTCGCGGGGATTTCATGGAGGCGGCGGTAGGTGATCGCGCGCTGGTTCATCCATGAGCCGAACACCGCGCCGATCGCGCCCCACATCTGGTCGTGCGGGTCCTGGGGGAACGGCGCGCCGGTTTCGGCGAGAACGATGTCCTTATAGGCCTCGACCACGCGATGCCAGTCCTGCGCGGTGAGTTGGGTGTCCTCGATGGTGCCTTCATCGATCTTGACGTTCTCGATGATTTCCTCAAAGCGATGATGGGCCACGCCGAGCACGACCGAGCCATACATCTGGATGAAGCGGCGGTAGGAATCCCAGGCGAACCGCGCATCGCCCGCGCCTTCGGCGAGGCCTTCGACCGTCAAATCGTTCAGTCCGAGATTGAGCACGGTGTCCATCATGCCCGGCATCGACACGCGCGCGCCGGAGCGCACCGAGACCAGAAGCGGCTTGTGCTTGTCGCCGAATTTGCGCCCGACCTCGGCCTCGATCCTTGCGAGCGCCGCCTCGACCTCGCCGCGCAACGCCTGCGGGTATTGGCGATCGTTGTCGTAGAATTCGGTGCAGACTTCGGTGGTGATGGTGAAGCCTGGAGGGACGGGCAGGCCGATGCTCGCCATTTCGGCAAGGTTGGCCCCCTTGCCCCCGAGCAGATTTCTGAGCGCCGCGCTGCCATCGCTGACACCGGGGCCAAAACTATAGACATATTTGCTCATGGCGGGGTTACCCTTCCAGTTTCGAGAAATCGGCGACGCGATGCATGATGTCGCGCAGTTTGGCGAGGAGGCGGAGGCGGTTGCGGCGGAGTGCCGGGTCGTCGGCGTTGACGGTGACGTCTTTGAAGAAAGCGTCGA
>NZ_JBMFGY010000132.1:0-7604 GCF_049977125.1 Acidiphilium sp.
CTGAGCTGCAGCGCCATCGCCGTGCTGGTGCCGGCCACGGTCAACAGCCCATAGACAGTTCCATGGCGGATGCTGTTGGCGACGATCAGGCTCACATTGGGGCCGGGCAACAGCATCAGCAGCGTGACGGTCACGACGAATCCCGCATAGAGATGAATATCCGGCATCACTCGGCCCTCCTTTCGACCCGGCGCGGCTGATCACGAAACCTCGAGAAATTCCGCTTGCGTTCCTGCCGCAGCAAGCTAGTCTGAGTGCCTGGCGTAACACAAAAACAATATGGATGGGGCTCATGACGATAACGCGACGCTTTGCGCTACGCGGTTCCGCTGCGGCGGCCGCCCTGATGACCTGCGGCGGCTCGATCGCCCTCGCCGCCGACAAAACCTACCGGATCGGCATCACCCTGCCCCTGACCGGCGCCGATGCCGAGGCCGCCCACCTCATTCTGAACGGCGCGTTGCTCGCGATCAAACTGGCCAATGCCAGCGGCGAGCTGAAGGGCATCACGCTGGAGCCGATGGTGCTCAACAACGCCACCGCCACCGCCGGCCAGTACGACCCCGCCCAGGCCGCGACCAATGCGCGCAAACTGGTCGGCGACAAAACGGTCCTCGCCAATGTCGGGCCGGAAATGAGCGGTTCGGGCAAGGCCATGGCCCCGATCCTGTCGATGGGCATGCTCGCGACGATCACGCCGAGTTCCACCGCCCCCGACATCACCGCCCCGCAATACGCCGGCGAATTCGATCCGGGTGGCAAGCCGATCTATTTCCGCACCGTCACGACCGATGCCTATCAAGGCCCGAACATGGCGAATTTCTATGCCGAGGTCCTGAAAGTGCCGAGCGTCTACGTGCTCGACGACAGCGGCGCCTACGGCGTCGGCCTCGCCGATGCGTTCGAGGCGCGGGCCAAGGCCAAGGGCATCAAACTGCTCGGTCGCGACCGGCTCGATCCGAAATCGGCCGATTATTCAGCCGTCCTGACCAAAATCAAGGCAACCTCGACGGCCTCGCTCTATTACGGCGGCACGATGCAGGCCGGCGTCAAGCTGGTCAAACAATCCTATCAGATCGTCCCCAGCATCATCAAAGGCGGCGGCGATGGCATTCTCAGCCCCGAAATGATGACCGCCGCGGGTTTCCCGGCCGCTCAGGGCTGGTACGCCACCAACGCCTCGCCCCATGTCGTCGATGATCCGAACCTCGCCAGCTGGGTCTCGCTCTATGCCAAAACCTACAACATGCAGCCCGACGATTACGCCATCACCTCTTATGATGCCGCCCTGGTCGCGATCGCCGGGATCAAATCCGTCCTGAAAAGCGGCAAACCACTGACCTCTGCCAATGTCCGCAACGCGATCCAGACCGTCCACGTTAATGGTCTGCAAGGCCCGATCTCGTTCGACAAATATGGCGATCTGATCACCCGGGTCGTCGCCGTGTTCCAGTTCAAACAGGACAAAAACGCGCCGCTGGCCGATTTGAACAAGCAAACCCACTATATCGGTGTGGCGCCCCAGAGTTAGCCGCCCCGATGACCAATACGGCGATCTTCCTGCAGCAGATTGTCAACGGTGTCAGTCTCGGTTCGGTCTATGCCTTGCTCGCTTTGGGCTTCACCCTGGTTTACGGCATCCTCGAACTCATCAACTTCGCCCATTTCAGCGTCTTCATGGTCGGCGCCTTCATCGCGCTGATCGTCCTTCAGGCCTTCGGTCTGCAAGGCCAGTCGACCATCCTGCACGGCGCGCCGCTGGTGTTCACCCTTCTGATCGCCCTCGCGGTCACCATGGTCGCCTCCGGCGCGCTCGGCGTCCTGATCGAACGCTACACCCTGCGCCCGATGCGCAACGTCAAAGGCCCGATGGCCATGATCACCACCATCGGCGTCTCCTACATCCTGTTCAACCTGGTCCTCCTGGCCACCAACGCGCAAGCGCTCAACTTCCCCGACCCGATGCCCCAGGCCAATTATCACATCGCCGGCGTCGTCATCCGCCTCAAGGAAATCCTGATCTGGGTGGTCTCTCTCGTCCTGATGGTCGGGCTCAACCTGTTCGTCAAACGCACCAAACTCGGCAAGGCGATGCGCGCCGTCGCACAGGACCCCGAGGCCGCGCGCATGATGGGCGTCGATGTCGATACCGTGGTGATGATCGCCTTCTTCGCCGGCTCCGCCCTCGCCGGCGCCGCCGGCATGATCTTCGGCCTCTACTATAATTTCGCCCAATACAGCATCGGCTACACCGCCGGCCTGCGCGCCTTCACCGCCGCCGTGCTCGGCGGCATCGGCAACGTCCCCGGCGCGATGCTCGGCGGCCTGGTGATCGGCTTGATCGAGACCATGGGCAGCCAATATATCGCGGCGCGCTGGGCCGATGTGATCATCTTCTCGATCCTGATCGCGACACTGGTATTCCGCCCGGCCGGTCTGCTCGGCATGCTGGCGCCCAACCGCTCATGACGCGACCGATCAGCGCGAGCCTCGCCCGCCTCTCGTCGCGCCAGAAACAAATCCTGCTGCTCGCCCTTCTGGCGGTGCTGGCCGCCTTCCCCTATCTCGGACCCGGCCAGGCCAATATCGACATCGCCGCCAATTGCTGCGCCTACGCCGCCCTCGCGCTCGGCCTGAACATCGTGGTCGGCTTCACCGGCCTGCTCGATCTCGGCTATGCCGCCTTCTTCGCCATCGGCGCCTATTCTTACGGAATCCTGAACTCCTACCAGCTCCACCCGCCCTGGTCGCCCGCCTGGGCGCCGCTCGAAGCGATCGGCTTCGTCGCCAAACTCGGCATCGGCGCCACGGCGAGTGTCCATTTCACCTTCCCGTTCTGGCTGATGCTGCCGGTCTCCGCCATGATCGCCGCGGCCTTCGGCATCGCCTTCGGCGCGCCCACCCTGCGCCTGAAGGGCGACTACCTCGCCATCGTCACCCTCGGCTTCGGTGAGATCGTCCCGATCGTGGTGCGCAACTGGAGTTCCCTGACCAACGGCGCCGAAGGCCTCAACGGCGTCGGCCCGCCCTCGCTGTTCGGCACCAGCTTCGGCATCGATTCCACCCCTTACTATTATGTCGGCCTCGGCATCGTCCTTCTGCTGTTGTTCATCAGCCTGCGCCTGAAGCCCTCGCGCATCGGCCGCGCCTGGATGGCGATCCGCGAGGACGAAATCGCCGCTGCCGCCATGGGCATCCACACCACGCGCCTGAAACTCCTCGCCTTCGCGATGGGCGCGGGTTTCGCCGGCCTCACCGGCACGTTCTACATCGCCAAGCTGCAAACCGCGACGCCCGACATGTTCGACCTGCCGGTTTCCATCATGGTCCTGGTCATGATCGTCCTCGGCGGCCTCGGCAGTGTCTGGGGCGCCATCGTCGGCGCGGTCTCGCTGCAACTTCTGCAAGCGTGGTTTCTGCCCGAGCTCAGCGCGCTGGTGCAGTCGCTCGGCAACGCGCTGCGCTCGCCCTTCCTGTCCAATCTGCAACTCACCTCCGCCTCCGAACTGATCTTCGGCATCATCCTGGTCACCATGATGCTCTACCGGCGCGATGGTCTGGTGCCGGTCAGCCGCAATGAAATCCGCCTGAGCTTCGCCGAACAGGATGCCGCGGTCTCGCGCGGTGCCGCCCCCGCCATCGCGCGCCTCACCGAAGCGACCGCCACCGCCGCCCGCGCCCACGCCCCCGCCGCCCTCGCCGTGCGCGACCTGACCGTGCGGTTCGGTGGCCTGACCGCCCTGAAATCGGTCTCGCTCGCGGTTCCGGCCAACGGCATCGTCGCCGTCATCGGCCCCAACGGCAGCGGCAAATCCACCCTGTTCAACAGCATCACCGGCCTGGTCACCCCCTCCGGCGGCTCGATCGACTTCGCCGGCACCGAATTGATCGGCCAACGCCCCGATCAGATCTCGCGCCACGGCATCGCCCGCACCTTCCAGAACATCCGCCTGTTCCCGACCCTCACCGTGATGGAAAACATCCTGATCGGCCAGCACGCCCATCTCACCGCCGGCCCCGCCAGCATCGTCCTCGGCCTTCCCCGCGTCCGCGCCGAGGAGGAGGAAGCCCGCGCCTTCGTCATGGAACTCCTCGCCATGTTCGGCAACCGCCTCATCCCGCGGATCGACCAGGGCGTCGCCCAACTCTCCTACGCCAACCGCCGCCGCGTCGAAATCGCCCGCGCCCTGGCAACCCGCCCCCGCCTTCTGATGCTCGACGAACCCACCGCCGGCATGAACCCCGCCGAAAGCCTGGAACTCGCCGAACAGATCGCCGGCTTCCGCGCCATGGGCCTCACCATCCTCCTGGTCGAACACAAGCTCGACGTCGTCACCCGCCTCGCCGACAATGTCATCGTGCTCGATTACGGCGAAAAACTCGCCGAAGGCCCCGCCGAAGCCGTCCGGCGCAACGAAGCCGTCATCGAAGCCTATATCGGCCGCGGCTCGGTCATCGGCGGCACCATCGATGCATGATCTCGCCCCCCTGCTCGAGTTCGACGCCGTCCACACCCATTACGGCGACCTCCACGTGCTCAAGGGCGTCGATTACACCATGAGCAGCACCGACATCATCGTCCTGCTCGGCGGCAACGCCAGCGGCAAATCCACCACCATGAAAACCATCATGGGCACCGTCATCCCCACCGCCGGCGAGGTCCGGTTCCGCGGCGAAATCATCAACCGCCTCAGCACCGCCGAACGCGTCCGGCGCGGCATCGCCCCGGTGCTCGAAGCCCGCCGGCTGTTCCCGCGCATGACCGTGTTCGAAAATCTCGAAATGGGCGCCTACACGCAAAAACGCGGCCCGGATTTCGATGCCGGCATCGAACGCGTCTACGAGCTGTTCCCCCGCGTCAAGGAACGCCGCACCCAACTCGCCGGCACGCTCTCCGGCGGCGAACAGCAAATGGTCGCCATCGGCCGCGCCCTGATGGCGCAACCCCGCCTGATCTGCATGGACGAACCCTCGATGGGCCTCTCCCCCCGCTTCGTCGAAATCGTCTTCGACATCATCAAAACCATCAACCGCCAGGGTGTCGCCATCTTCATGGTCGAGCAGAACGCCAACATGGCGCTGCAAATCGCCGATCGCGGCTACGTGCTGCAAACCGGCCAGGTCGTCCTCTCCGGCCCCGCCGCCACCCTCGCCGCCAACCCCGCCATCCGCGAAGCCTATCTCGGCGAATTGCAGGTCGAAGCCTGACCCCGCTCACCGCACCCGCTCACGCCGCATCATCCCCATCGGCATGGGCGAACAGATTATTCAGCACAACAATCGTGCGCCGCACCGAATCCCGCACGCTTTCCAGCATCTCCGGCATCCGCGCCGGATCGATCCGATCGGTGATCTCAAGCGCCGCCAGCTGCGCATTCTCCACGATCGATCGCAGCAGCCCCTGAAACACCAGATCATCGTTGGAGGTCATCAACCCGCCAACCCTTCGGTTGTGCTCCAGAATACCGTCCTGAAACTGCCGCCGCGCCGCCACCGCCGCCTTCTGCTGCGTCATATCGGTGAACATCAGAACAAATCCGAGCACCCGCGCCGCCGAGGCAAAAATCGGATCAGCCCGCACCAGCAGCGGCCGGCTCGCCCCGCTGTCCAGCCGCATCGCCCCCTCGCCCCGCCAGCTCACATGATGCCGCCGCAACGCCGCCAGCCGTTCGCCAACCTGATCCGCATCAACGAACAACGCCGCCAGATCCGCCAGCGATTGCAACGGATTGTTCGACCCCGCGATCAACGTCGCAAACGCCCGGTTGACCAGCAGAATCTCGCCCGCAACCCCGGCAATCACCACAGGCTGAGTCGAAAGCGCCACCTCGCGCCGCACCTGATCGAGCTGATCCTGCGCAATCAGCACCCGCACCGAGCGCGACTGCAACACAACATCCGCCACCATCGCGCCGATCAGCCGCGCCGCCGCCAGATCCGCATCCGTCCACGGCTCGGACTGACCGCGCATCACCTCATGCCACTGCGCGAACGACCGGCGCGGCGATAAATCCGCCACCGTGCCGCCAACCCCGACCGGCTTGGTCGGGTCGCCGCCCCAGGTCACCTGCCGCACCACCTCGGGACGCACCCAGATCAGATAGGTCCCCGGCGTGCGCGCCAGCGCCACCGCCAGCACCCCGCTCGCCGCCCCGCTCAGCGCCGCGAACCCCGGCCGCTCGCGGCCGAGCGCCGCGGTGGCAACCAGCTCATTCCCCGGCTGGTCATCGAGCCAGGCGGCAATGTCACGCAGGTCCGCCGTGCCCGGAACATCCCCGGTCACCGTCACCTCGCCCTCGAACAGCAGCGCCGCCCCGCTCGCCCGCACCGGATGCAACAAGGCCTGCGGATTGTCGAACAGCGCGTTCTTCCAATTCCCCTCGCGGGAGAGCGCCTCGACCATCCGCTGCTCCAGCCGCCGCGCCGACAATTCAGCCTGCGTCTGCGCGAAACTCTCCAGCGCCGCAATGCGCGTCGCCACCGCCTCGGCCAGAAACTCGCACGCCGCCCTGATCTCGGCAGGCACCAGAAACGGCGCGTAATGATGGCAGCTGATCAAGCCCCAGAGCTGCCCCCCCACCATGATCGAAATCACCAGGGTCGCCCGCACCCCCATGTTCTGCAAATACTGCACATGGATCGGCGAGGAGCTGCGCAACATGCACAGTGACATATCGAGCGCCTCGCCGCTGATCGGCGATTGCCGCGGCACCAGCCCGACCGGGCTGAACCCGACATCCACAAGCATCCGCACCCGGTTGCGCTCATACAAACGCCGCGCGATCCGCGGAATATCGGTCGCGGGATAACGATTGCCGAGATACGCCTCCAGCCCCGGCTCGCGTTGCTCGGAAAACACCTCGCCATGGCCATCGTCGTCGAACCGATAGACCATCACCCGGTCATACCCGGTCAGACCCTTGAAAATCCGCGCCGTCTCATCGCACAGCTGCGCCAGCGAGGCCGACACCAGAACAATCTGCAACCCCGCCTCGATCTGCCCGGTAACATCGATGATCCCGCCCGCCGGCTCCAGCTCGATCAGCAGCCCCCCGCCCGCCGGCCGGTGCATCAGCCCATCAACCTCGCGCAACCCCCGCCCGATCACGCAGCGAAACGCCCGCGGCTGCTCGCGCAGCGCCAGCTTCAGATGCGGCCCGATCCGCCGCACCAAATCCCCCGCCAGCCGCGCCAGCGGCACGCCAACCGGATCACACCCCAGATCCAGCAACGCCGCGGCATTCTCGCTCGCCTGCACAACCACCAACTCAGGCTCACGACACAAAAGCAACGCGCCATGCGGCTGAATCGAACCGGCAAGATGGATCTGCTCGCGCTCGCAATTCGACAGATCAGCCTCACCGAACGCGGGCGACGCCATGAATTTCGCAACCATCCCCGAATTCCCTCTCACGCCGCCGCCGTCCCGCTGCCACAAGCTGTCATGATCCCCCTCTATGGGGGTCATTCCCGGTCAGGCAAGACCACCGCCCGCCCCCAACCCGCGACGCGCCAACGCCTCAACCCCTCCCGTGCCCGCGCCCTGAATCTCAACCATGCCGCTCTCACCGCGAACGCGGCGTGGCCCAGAGCGATAGGCGATT
>NZ_JBMFGY010000133.1:0-5025 GCF_049977125.1 Acidiphilium sp.
GGTTGGCGCGCCACTGATGCGCCAGACTTCCAAAACCGCTCTGGTGCCGCTACGTCCTTGCCTGGCACGACGTGGCTCAAAGCGCCGCCCAACCTACCGTCAGCAGGAGTTTGACTTAAAAATGAACCATAAACATCGCAGCACGCTACAGGGGCTTTTCGCCCACCCAGTCAGCAGCAACATCGATCCTCGTCTGGCCTATGCCACTATCGAGGCATTGGGCGGCGAAGTTGTCCACGGCGGCCACGGCCATATCAAGATCACCCTGAACGGCCACACCCACGGCTTTCATGACGTCCAGCATGCGCTATCGAAGGAGGACGTGATCGCGCTGCGCAAGTTCCTCGAAAGTGCGGGCATCGACCCGGCGCACGAGTTCCCCCTGGAAAGTGGCGTGGCCTGAATAGTTTCTCCTGTGGCGGAACCCCGCCACAGGAGAAACCGGCTTCAGGTCCGCTGCAATTCGGTGGTGAGGTGCCATAAGGCACGAAATAGCGCCATCTTCACTCGGTAGAAATCCACACCTGAGGGCCGGCGCTTCCCCACGGGAATATTCATGCCGCGATGCAGCGTCGCTAGCCCCCAGAGGTGCAGATCGGCGAGATCTTTACCTGCTGTCGAAATCTTTTAAGTCAGCTCTGCGTCAATCTAGCGCAGAATGACGCGAAATAGTGGCGGTCCGCGCCGCGCGGCCGAGAGCATCGGCACGATCGACCTCGGTGTGGACCTAGAGCGTTATGCTTTCAGCCTAACGCTCTAGGTCTATGTTTTTTCGAGCGATTTCATGCGATTACGTTGCCGCTGTCGCGTCAACTTAATCGTATATCGCTCTAGCCATCATCTGACGATCAAGGGCCCGGCGGATGATCTGGCCGCATTTGCGGCACCATCACAAACTCCGCCAAAGCATTCTTCCCCGACAGCACCGCCATTGGCACATGAGTTTTGAGTTCCGCTCCCGTGTTGTTTCCTCTTCACGCCTATCTTTGGCTCTTCTCTCGACCGGCCAGCCTTAACCTGCCCACCTGTCCAAAAAACCGGGGCCGCCGCAGTTGCTGCTGTGCCGGGATGACGATGCGGCCGCGACACGGGAAATCGACCCCGAGATCATCCGCGACGCCGGCACCATCCGGCTGCGGTATGAGGTGCCGGTCGACCGCGGCGATTATCACATCGTCATCGGTCATCCGAGGGAGGTCCGGAATGGCCGGGAATGACCCGTCGGAGCCGGGCTTCGCCGCGCGGCTGACGCGCTTGCACGAACGCCAGTACGCCGCCGCCGTGCGCCGCTGGCGGGTGCGCTGCCGCTATCCGGTCAATGCGGAAGATCTGGTGCAGGAGGCATTCCTGCGGCTGTATCGCCGCTATCGCGCTGGCGATGAACTACCGCCCGACGATGAGATGCTGCTCAAACTGCTCCATGCGACGATCCGCAACCTGATCATCGACGAATATCGTGCTGCCGCCGCGCACAAGCGCCAGGTGCGGGGCGGCGAGACCGGCGTGTACGCGGGGCCGCTCCAGCCTGACGGCGAGGCGGAGGCCGCGAACCCGCTCGATCATACGGTCGAGGACGAGGTGGCGATGCGGCATCTGCTCGAGCGGCTGCTCGCCACGCTCGACCCGCATTGGGCGCGGGTTCTGACGTTCATGTGCGAGGATTTCTCGCCCCAGGAGATCGGGCTCGCGATGGAGGGGCGCAATGGCTACGTCCTCGTGCGCCAGACGCGGTTGCACATCTGCCGGGTGCTGCGCGCGCTCGCGGAGGCCGGGGACTACGCTGCCGCCTGGATGGGTCTGAAATTCTGCGGCTGGCGCGAGCGCGTCGGCGAACCGGGCTGATCGGCGATGTCCGAACCCCCCGACGCCGCCCCGCTGATCGAGGCCGCCCGCGCCGCGCTGGGAGCGGGGGACTATGCTGCCGCGCGCCGCGGGTTCGAAGCGGCGTTGGCACTCCAGCGCGAAAGCCTCGGTGAGGCGCATCTCGATGTTGCGGAGACGCTCAATCAGCTCGGCCGGATCAATCTGGAGCAGGGGGCGATGGTGGCGGCGCGGGCGTGTTTCGAGCGTACCCTCGAGATCCGTCGCGGTCATTATGGTGACGACCATCCCGATGTCGCGGCGAGCTGGAACAATCTCGGCATTCAGCACAAGGAGGAAGGCAATTTCACCACGGCGGCGGAATGCCACCGTCGTGCGCTCGATATCCGGCTGCGCGTGCTGGGACCCGATCATGGCATGGTGGGGTATTCCTATTCCAATCTCGCCGCGGTGGAGCGCAATCAGGGCGCGTATATCGCGGCGCGCCGGCATTTGGAGCTGGCGCTGCCGATCTTGCGCACGGCCTTCGGCGCGGCGCATTTCAGCGTCGCCGCCGCCCTGTCGAATCTCGGCATCGTGCTGACGACGCTCGGCGATTATGCGGCGGCGCGCGATTGCCATGAACAGGCGCTGGCAATCCGCCGGGCCGATGGCGGCGAGGATGGTCCGGGCGTGGGCAATGCGCTGCTCAACCTCGGGTTCACGCTGCTGGAAAGCGGCGATGCCGCGGCGGCGCGGCCGTATTTCGAGCAGGCCCTGGCGATCTTTCGCCGCTGCCTCGGTCCGGTCAATCCGGATGTCGCGAGCTGCCTGACCAATCTCGGCCAGATCGCCGCGACGCTCGACGATGCGGCCGCCGCGCGGGATCATCTGACGCAGGCACTGGCGATGCGCCGCTCACTGCTCGGCGAGGATCATCCCGAAGTCGCACTCCTCCTCGTCGAATGTGCGGCGCTCGATCTGCGCGAGGGCGCGGTGGCGGAGGCGCGGGCGGGGCTGGCCGGCGCGCTCGCGATCGCGTCCCTGCCGGAAGGAGCGGCGATCCGGCGGATCGTCTGGCAGGGGCTGAGCCGGATGGAGGCGGCAGCCGCGCGGATCGATGCCGCGATTTTCTTCGGCAAGCAGGCGATCAATGCGATCCAGCGGATGCGCGGCGATATCGGGGCGGTCGCACCCGATCTGCAGCGCAGTTTCGCGGCGGCCAACGCGGCGGCGTATCGGCACCTGGCGGATCTGCTCGCTTCGGCGGGGCGGCTCGCGGAGGCCGAACTTGTGATCGCCATGCTCAAGGAAGAGGAGCTGTTCGATCTGCTGCGCCGGGATGCGGCGAGCGACCCGCGACTGACCTTCGTGCAACTCACCTCGCTCGAGGCGCGGTGGCAGCGCCATGGCGACGAGTTGATCGAGGCGATCGCGCAGCTGACCGCCCTGGCGCGGCTTGCGGCGGACGATGCAGCCCAAAGCGAACGCCGTGCGGCGATCGAAGCGGAGATCCGGGACGTGCGGGGGCGGTTCGATCACTGGCTCGCGCAGGCGCTGGCGGCGTTCGCACAGGAGAGGCAGGCGCATGCCGCCGAGATCGGTAATCTGAACCGCGAGGCGCTGGCGGCGATGCAGGTGCGGCTCGGCGCGGTCGGACCGCATGTCGGGCTGGTGCATTTTCTCCCCGGCGAACGGCGGATGACGATCATTCTGACCACGGCGCGGCTTCAAATCAGCCGTGAGGTCGAGATCGGGGAGGTGGCGCTCAACCGGCTGATCCATGAGCTGCGGGTCGCGATCGCGCACCAGACCGATGATGTCCTGCTGGTCGCGCGGCGGCTGGAGCGGTTTCTGATCGCGCCGATCGCCGAGGTGATCGATGCGGCGGGGCTGACGGTGCTCGGTCTCGGGCTGGTCGGCGCGCTGCGGTATCTGCCCTTCGCGGCATTGCATGACGGTGAGCGCTATCTGATCGAGCGGGTCGCCCTGGTGATGCAGATCGGGGCGGCGCGGCGCTCCGGCGCGGCGGCGGAGATCATGAGCCGCCGGGACTGGCACCTCGCGGGCCTGGGGGTTGCGCGCGAGATCCCGCCGCACCGGCCGCTGGCAATGGTGGCCGATGAGCTTTCCCGCATCGTGGCCGATCCGCAGGCGGGGACGGCGGGGATTTTTCCAGGACGCATCCACCTCGATGCGGCGTTCGACGCAACCACCCTCGCCACCGCGCTGCGGGATCATCCGGTCGTGCATGTGGCGAGCCATTTCGTGCTGGCCGCCGCGCATCCGGCGCAATCGTATCTGCTGCTGGGCGATGGCTCGACGCTGAGCCTGGACGGGCTGCGCGACGCGGCGTTCGCGTTCGAGCGGGTCGATCTGATGACGCTGTCGGCCTGCGAGACCGCGATGGGCGGCGGCAGCGGTGGCGAGGTCGAGGGGATCGGCGCGCTGGTGTGCCGGCAGGGGGCGCGGGCCGTGCTCGCCACACTCTGGCCGGTCGCGGATTCGAGTACGCCGGTGCTGATGGAGGGGTTCTATCGCGCCTGCCGGTCCGGATCGTGGAAGCACGACGCGCTGCGGGCGGCGCAATGCGCGATGATCGCCGCGGGGGGCGAGACCGCGCACCCGTATCACTGGGCCGGGGTCATCCTGATGGGCCGCGCCATCTGATCCAGCGGCGCCGGATTCTGACCAACCGGTAAAATTCTGTCGTCATCCGTGTCAGAATCGTCATGACATTCCGTTCATCTGTTCGGGAGCCTTTGCGATCCGCGCCGGTGGAGACCGGTTCGGGCCGTCACAGGGTCCCACCGAAACGAGGCGACCGGTGTTCTTACGGGTTCATCGGTTCCGGGAGACGGCTCGTTTCGATGTTGAACGCGGCATTGAGCGACAGGGGTGGCTGGAATGAATGATCGGCTTGGTTTGCAGATGGCTGCGGGGGCCGGCACCCGGTTCGCAGACATAGTGGGACATTTGAACGACGTGATCGTCGCTTTTTCGTCTGGAGGCTTCCATGGTATTTGAGTCCACCCCCGTTTTTTCGTCACAACACCGGTCCATGCGCTCGAAGCGCAGCCGCACGGCGCTGATCGTCTGCGCCCTGCTCGGCTCGACCGCCCTGACCTCGGCCTATGGGCAGACCGCCTGCTCCTGGACCGGTGCCGCCAACGACGGCAACTGGCTCACCGCGGGCAACTGGAGCGGCTGCGGCGGCGCCTACCC
>NZ_JBMFGY010000133.1:5125-7526 GCF_049977125.1 Acidiphilium sp.
CCGGCATCGGCGTCGGCAATAGCGGCATGAGCAAATCCGATCTGCTCGCCGTCGATGGCACGGTCACGAACAACGGCTCGGTCCAGTTGACCGGCGGCAACGCAACGGGTGCCACGGCACAGATGACGGTGGCCGGGGCCATGACCACCACCGGGTCCGTCTCGATCGGCACCAACAGCCAGCTGACGATCGGGAACGGCAATGCCTACACCCAGACCGCCGGTACCACCACGGTGGATGGCACACTGACCGGCGCCGTGCTCAATCAGGGCGGCACGGTTCAGGGCAGCGGCACGATCGACGGCACCGTCACCAATGCGGCGGCGATCGGCGGCGGCAATTACACCAACGACCAGACCGGCAGCCTGAGCATCAGCGGCGGCTACACCAATCAGAGCACCGGCACGGTGAACGCGCTGCTCCAGGGCACGGGCGCCGGGCAGGCGAGCAGCCTCGCGGTCACCGCCGGCCCGGTTCTGCTCGCCGGCGGCACGCTGACCCCGATCACCAGCAACGGCTTCACGCTGGCGGCCGGCCAGAGCTTCACGCCGCTCACCTTCGGCACGGATAATCTCACCGGAGAATTCGGTGCGCTGAGCTACAACGGCGCCACCGGCAACGGCACCAGCGTCGATCTCGGCAACGGGTTGACCCTCGAAGCCTCCTATAACAACGGAGCCGGCAACGTCACGCTCCAGGTCGTCAACACGCCGACCAATACCGCCGACAGCTGGAACGGTGGCACCGGCACGTTCAGCACGGCGTCCGGCTGGTCGAACGCAGTTCCGGTGCCGACCTCGGATGTCACGATCGGATCGACCGGCAACGGCGCCGTCACGCTCGATCAGGATGCCACGGTCAACAGCCTGGCGATCAACGGCGGCAATGCGCTGACCTATCAGGCGGCGACACCGCAGAGCCTCACCGCCGGTGCGGGGGTCACGGTGGCCGCGGGCGGCAGCCTCTCGATGCCGACGACCGGCGATAAACTGGCCGTGGGCGGCACGCTGAGCAATGCGGGCACCACCGATGTCGGGGCGGGGTCGGTCTATGATCTCGGGACCACCGCCAATCAGACCGGCGGCACCATGACGTTGGCGGGCGGCAGCGTCACCGCCGCTGCGATCACCAATGCATCGGGCGCCACGCTGGGTGGCAACGGCACATTGACCACGACCGGCGGCGGGCCGGTCGCCAATGCCGGCACCATCACGGCGAGCGGTGGCACGCTGGTGGCAACGCCGGGGATCGCCGGTGCGGGCACCGCCTCCATCGCCACCGGGGCGACACTCGATCTCAGCCATGCGAGCGGTGGCAGCACCACCGGCACCCTGGCCGATAGTGGCGGGCTCGCGCTGGGCGCCAACAGCATCACCGTCTCCAGCGATTACGACAACACCAATACCGGGGTCGGCAACGCGTACGACAATCATGCCGGCGTCACCGGCACCGGCGCGATCCTCGCCGCCGGCAATGTGGCGCTCGCGGTCAGCGGCAGCGGTGTCGCCAACGGCGGGACGGCGACGCCGACGCTCGCACTCGGCAATGTCCATGTCGGCAGCACCAACACCGCGCAATACGCGATCGAGAACACCGGTACCACCGGCCCCGCGCTGCGTGGCGCGATCCAGAACACCGGGATCACCGATCCGTCGCTCGGCGTGACCGCGCAGAATTTCGGCCCGATCGCGACCGGCGGGTCCACCACCGAGAGCCTGACCTACGACCCGACCACCGCCGGTGCGCTCGCCGGCCAGTCGGTGAAGATCGTCTCCAATTTCGACAACGTCGCCGGTCAGACCATGTCGATCACCGGTGCGGCCTATGCCTATGCCACACCGACCGTCACCTCCTCGCTCGGGGCGAACAATGCGAGTTTGAATTTCGGCGTGGTGCAGGTCGGGCAGGCGGTGACCGATCATCTCACCGTCGCCAACACCCTGACCGCGCCCTCGGCGGCCTATCAGGAGGGGCTCGACGCCAGTTTCGGCACGACCACGAATCCGCAGCTGACCACATCGGGATCGATCACCAATCTCGCGGCCGGGCAGAGCAGCAATGCCATGGCGGTCACGCTCGATGCCACGCAGGCGGGGTCGGTCGGTGGCACGGTCGGGCTCGATTTCGTCTCGAACGGCACGATCGACGGTCTCGGCAATACCGCCCTGCCGTCGCAGAGTCTGGGATATACCTGGTCGCTCGGGGCGACGGTGATCAATCAGGCGAACCCGAACATAACACCCGCCAGCATCGATTTCGGCAATGTCCGGATCGGCAGCACGCCGGCGGCGCAGGCGTTGAGCGTGCAGAATGTCGCAACCGGATCGCCCCAGGCCAGTCTCGATGCGCAGCTGAGCACCAGCGGTGCGGCGGTATCCACCAACCTGTCCAGCATCCATCA
>NZ_JBMFGY010000134.1:0-7360 GCF_049977125.1 Acidiphilium sp.
GATAACCGATACATGGAGCAAGTTCTCACCGGCAACTTTCATGCGTAACCCCTGACCGGGAGATGCCCCCCCCGACATGGTCATACATTTCCCGATACCACCGGCGTCCGTGTGCTTGGCGAGAAGCTGGTGCCACGGAGCGGAGGCGATGAAATATTCGGGATGAGGCTGCGCGAATGGCGGCGGGCGATGGTTTGGCCTGACCGGGACAATCGACATGATGATGCCAACATCGATGAGACCGATGGCGGCGTTTTGAACGCGGGTGATTTGGTCGGGAGACGGGCAACAAATCTACCACCGCCATCGCGACCGGGACGAAGAACCAGGGTTCGGTCGGCGCTGCCGCATTTGGAATGTCTGCGCCCCGATCGCTAGGGGCAGCGGAGGCCGGGTTCCGTTCCTCGGGACTGCTGTCAGCAGACCCTCGCGGTCTGGACAGGTGTGGCAGGAAAGGATGCGGCTTTCAACGATAGTCGAATGATCGGACCTGCGCGGGGTTTTGGCAGGGTTCCACCGATCGCGAGATACGTTGTTCTCGCCCCATCGTTTCCAGTTCCGACGATTGCGCAATGCGTTTGACCAGCATCTGCCGAACAAGATTGGGACCAAGAGGACAACGGGAGGCTGACATAGGATTGCGCTCCCGGCATCACCGGACTCTGCCACGGCACGATCGCCGTTTTCCCTCTTGGAATAATCTCCTGGTGCGGGTTTGCAACCCGGATGGATCAGAGAACTGCTGCTGCCCTGGGTCCGACCGGTCGACGCCACCGACGGCCCGCGCGAGAGGTATGCCGGAATCCGTCCGACCGGAGACGTCGCCCATATTACCCTGCACGTGCGCGGTATTAAGGCACAATCCGGCGCCATCGGGGTTTAGGCAGGTCGATCAGCTCCGGCGGCTCCCGCTTCGGGTGATCAGCCGCGACCGGCTTCCCCAGTGCGTCCCCCGAACCGGCGGCTGGGACGAAATAGCGCCACGCCTGCCAGTGCCGTTGCCAGAATCGCGAGGGCCGAAGGTTCGGGCACCGGCCGCGCCGGGGTATGGGGTGTCGGCACGACGAGAAAATTGACCGGTAATGGCGCGATCGGCACCACGGGACTGAGCGGCTGGAGGAAGTCGACCCCGCCTGCAGGCGGATCGATGGCGCCACCCGGTGCCGTGTCAAGTGGAATGGGGGCCAGCGCCGCATTACCAGCGTCTTTCATGACCTGACCATATGTCTGCGGGGTCATCGGTGCGACCGGCGCGATCCAGACCTGGTGGCAGCCACAGGGCAGTTGCGGTTTTGGTGGTGGCGCTGAGGTCAACATCAAGCCCAAGGCCGCGCCGGCACCGATCGTGGTCACCGCTGCGGGAGCCCCTGCAGCCACCGGGTGGCTCGCGATTACACCCCGGCATGCTTTTACGCAACGAATGATCCACATATTAAAAGCCATGCAATGAAACGACCACGGGTGCAAGATTTCATTCTCGAAATCGTATAAAAAACACTGCGGGATGGCTATGTTTTCCCAATTCGGCGGACGCGTCGTCGGATTCGATCCATTAGCTTGGCGTGAGACCCACTCACCAATACCGCAAGAGGACCGAGGGATGCGGATGGCTTCCCCTCACGCATTGGCTGATCGAAGATTCGGGGCGGTTCCCGTGAGGCGGGATGCAAGGGTAAGAGTTAAGACACGCATCACCCTGTCGGTCGCACCCGGCGCAAAACAAATCCTGCGTCAGCGCAGCGCCATTCCGCCGGCTACAGCACGATCACGCCCGCCCGCATGCGCTGCGGGTCGGTCCAGAACGAATCCCTGCTGAACCGCTGAAACAACTCGGGTGGCAGGATAGTACGTCGCTCCAGAGGCCGTACTGCGGGACGTATGTTGTGAAGTCCGGGCGTATTCGCCCGGCGATCATAAGCTTGCGCATCGAATGTCAGATGGTTCAGGTCGTGGCGATAGGGGGTTTCGCCGAGAAACCCATATAGCGCGCTCAAGGTCCGTTCCGGTTGGGCCGTCAGATTTTCATAGGAGACCAGTATCAAGCGCCCTTCGGCCTGGTCGCCGTAATACGCGTCTTTCAGGGCGTCATAGGCGAAGCCGACCAGCCCGTCGGGTCCGGCCAGTCCGTTGGTGCGAGAGTAGACGGTCCCACCGCTCTGATGGTTAAAGATTATCGAGGGTTCAAGGGCGTTCTGCCGCACCACACGCTCCACGCTGTCGATGATCCAAGACAGATTTCGCACGCAGGCAATCACTTTGCTGTCGGGAAACAGGGTGGCGAGTAGGGGAAGTTTGCTGCACCAGGCACGGTTGGTATCGAAAACCACCGGGGTTTTGACGTCGGCATAGAAATCCTCGATCAGACCCCGTAGCATACGGGTCCTCTGATTGTTGTCGATGAAGACCGAAAACTCGTTCTTGCCGCTCATCTCGTGGAGAAGACTCGTCACCAGCCCCGCGACGGGACCGCTCATCCCCGCCGTGAACCGGGGATTCTGCTGAAGGATCGCTGCGAGGAGCGTGGAGCCGGATCGGGGCAGACCGGAGATGAAATGAAACCGGCGGTGCGGCGCGGTCGATCGGGACGTCGTCATCAGGGGATTCCAATCGGCATAATGGAGTGGTGTCACGCGGCATAGCGCACCACGCCCGGTGATGCGACCGCGCGGGGGGCGGCGCGGGTCGTACCCCGGCGGGCGGTGGCATTGTGGGATCGGGCGATCGGCGGGATGGCTTGGGTAGGATCCGGACCGGCCCGTCGCCAGATGGCTTGCCGGGATGGTTGCGGCGGCATCTTGTCGCATGAGCAAGCGGGCAGGGGCATGGCCCGGTTGGCGCCAGCGGCGACCGGCGTCGGTGCGTCCGCCGTGATCTGAACCAGGGTCACGCGCGGATCGCCGGGCGGCGCAATAATGGGGGGTGCAACGCCGCACCAGCCGGGCGTCATGCCGCGCATCGGTACACCGGCCGCAGGTATCGTAATTTCCCCTGCGCCGTGCGGGCGGGTGATGGCGACTGGAGTGCCGGCGGGATCGGTGTCGGGGTGGCGTACACCACCGGGCGTCGCCTCCGGCCCTACGGGCCCGTCATCAAGGTCAGGGGTGGTGACGGCGCCGGGGTCGCCTGGCCGACCGGTGTGGCGTGGTGCTGTTGATTTTCTGATGCTCAATTCGCATTAGCTATGCACGTGGGCCTGAAACTCAGCATTCCTGCGGCTGTGGCGAGGCCGGCTCGTAGCGAGGGGAGTCGAGGAAGGATGACAAGATGATACCATCGTAGGTAGCTGCCGAGATATTTGGTTGCGACGCCTCGATGGCTTCGGAGAAAGCTCTTGAGGCGTTCATGGCGGCTCTTGACCGTCTGAATATGGAGATCGCCTCGCACCCGCTCGCCTGCTGATTGGTTGAGCACCTCGTGGCTCACGCCCAACGCGGCGGCACAGGGTGGATAGCTGGTGCAACCGTCGGTAACCAGCATGGCGTCTTTACTCAGAACGGGACGAAGAACAGCTTCGATTGCGGCAGCGCAGACGGACGACAACACCCCACTGACGGTGGAACCAGACCGGTCGGCGGCCACCAGAACGGGGACCATTTCATTCGACAGCCCTGGCTTGGATGCTTTGCCTCCACGCTTACGGGGTTTGCGATCGAGAGCGCGTTCACCCTTGCGGCTGGCCAACAAAAAGGTCTCGTCGGCCTCAACGATGCCGCATAGTTTGACCACTCCGCTGCTCGCCGCCCGCAGAAAGCGATGCCGCCACCGAAAAGCTGTGCTGCCGGCAACTCCGCAGCGCGCAGCCGATGCCGCCACGGTCTGACCCTTGCTCATTGAAGCCCCGAAGTCGAACCAGCGCTCCTTGTGCCGCAATCGTGCCAACGGCGTCCCGGTCAGGCAGTTGAACGTCTTACTGCAGCCTCGGCAGAAATATCGTTGCAGTCCGTTGGACCGACCTCGAATCACAGCTCCTTCAACCGCGCAATGAGGGCAGCGACGATGCACGCCGATCCGATCTTCAAGCTGGCAAATCAAAGCCTCCCTGGAAGGTTGCTCCGCCAGCACACAGCCCGCTTCCACGCGCTGCTCTGTCGATAGCTCGTCGATCTCTGAAAGCCACGCCACATAGTCCCGCTGGTCCATCTTCGCCTCCTGCGTGCAGACCGTTAGCCTACCCGATACAGCCGTGCATCGCTAATGCGAATTGAGCCTTTTCTGACGACCAGGGTAAGGACGGGCGGCCCTGGCGCGCCATGCGGAGGCGGCCGGCGCGGGTCGCTCGCGCCGCGGCGCGTTGGCGATCGGGCGCGGATCAAACCACCCGGCGCCGGCACGATCCGCCACACCATGCCGACCGGGTGCTCGTCACGCTGATCCAGGGCGGGTGGGTCAACGGCCTGTCTGCGCAGCCGATCGCACTGGATCGTGATGGGTGACGCGGCGTCCATATGAGTTTCAGGATCCTGGAAAATGCGCGTGCTGACACCCGCCGCCCGTTGCCGGGCACGCGTCACGACGGCGCGTGATCCAGCTGTTGGTTGCGGTAGCGACAACGGGGCAGGGACCGAACGCGGCGGAACCCCGTGCCGAGACGGGGTTCTCCGGGGCCAAACCCCCGGCCGATTGCTCCAAGAAACGCGGTGCCGATCTCCTGCGTGGCGGGGTTTGACCGCGCATGGAGTGCCTCGTCTGATTGAGCCGATGGCGCGATGGAGGGTGACGATGCCGCGGGCGGTGCCGGAACCGCCCGGTTGGTTAGGGGCGATCAGCGCCGTTGGCGTCGTCTCCGGACGACCAGCCCTAACCCGACCAGGCCGGTGCCTAGCAAGGCCAATGATCCGGGTTCGGGCACCGGGGTCGATGCCGGCACGAAGGAGAAGGTTACGGAACCATCGCCCCCGACGCCGCCATTGATCCCATCCGTGCCGGCGATCAGGCTGGCGTCGCCCGCATCAAATGCCAGATACGAGCCGCCGCCGCCACCGCCGCCGGCAAAGCCGTCGCCGTAACCGCCGCCGCCGCCACCGCCGCTGTACCCGCCGCCACCGCCGCCGCCAGCATAACCACCACCGCCACCGCCGCCGAAACCGCCGCTGCCGGCGCTCCCGTTGTAGCCGCCGCCGCCGCCGCCGCCGCCGGCGCCACCAGCACCGCCACTGCCGTAGTGACCGCTCGCACCCGTACCGCCGGTGCCGGTGCCGCCGAAGCCGCCGCCACCGCCGCCACCGCCACCAGTGGCTTGGTAACCGAAGCCGCCACCGGCGCCACCGAAATAACCGCCGCCGCCACCGCCGCCGTCGGCGCCGCCACCGCCGCCATAGCCGCCCCTAGAGCCGCCGCCGCCGGCACCGAAGCCACTGCCGTTGGTGGCACTGTCGCTTGCGCTGCCGCCCGCACCACCGCCGCTGATCCCGTTGCCACCACCGCCGCCGCCACCGGCAATCACCAGGGGGACTGACCCGTTTTGGACCACAACAAAACTCCCGCCGCCGCCCCCACCAGCGCCACCAAACACGCCTTGGCCGCCGCCGCCGCCCACGAGGATCGCCAGAACCTGATTGGCATTCAGGTTAAAATTACCCGAAATCATGGCGCCGCTGCCACCATAGCCACCGCCATCGGCGCCGCCACCGCCACCGACAGCGGTGATCTCATAGGTTCCGGTGGTGCTGACGGTATAATCGACGATGCTGCCGGTATCGGCGATTGTGGTGAGTCCGGTCCCGATCATGTTGCCGGATCCCGCTTCGGCTCGGGGGGTGAGCGTCAGGGTGGTCGCGCCGAGCAGGCCGGCCAGGGCGGTGGTGGTGATCAGGTGTCTGATCCAGCGGCGGTTCATCATCTGCAACTCGTTTCATGGTTGTGAGGGATAACTTAGGGTTGTATAATTACCAAGCAAGATTTACGCCATCACAATAAATGATTGAAATACAAGTTGATGCCAAAATCTTTCCCGCGCGTGTGTAAAGAATCCTGACACGAGATTCTGTGATCGGCGGGTGCGGCATCGGGGCCGTGGCGCCGGGGGGATCGCCGGTTGCGGTGCCGGGCCGGGGGTCTGGATCCTTGACCCCGGTGTCTGTCGCGCCGCTGCAGGGATCGCGCCGGTTCCGGATCGCGGCAAAGCGGCTGCGGGCGCGATCGGTGTCGGCCGGCCGTCGCTTCAGCTCTCGGGACGGGTAGGTTGGCGCCGTGCCGATCGACCGGGCGATCGGGCGGATCGCCTGATCGGGGCTGGGGGGCGACAGCAGCGCGCCAATCGCAGGGCATCCGGGCGCAGGAGCCAGGGCGGATCGGTGCCGCAAGGCGGCGTCCGGGTGGTTGGCTGCGCGCCTCGAAGGTAACGTCGCGCCGGCGTCGATTGCGACGGCGTAGATCGCGGTGGTGGAGAGCTGGGCGTGGCCGAGCCAATTCTGGATCAGTTTGAGTGGAACGCCGACGGCGACCGCGGCGACGCCGAACCCGTGGCGCAGCCATTTCGGCATGGCCTAGGGCCGGTGAGTTCGGCGGCGCGCATCACGTCTGAACCGCGTGCCAGCCGGTCATGCGCGACCAGGGCCAAAGTCGTGTGGCGTGACTGCGACGTGCCTGCCGTTCACGGATCCCGTGCACGAGGTCGAGGGTTTCGAGCAGGCTGGGGGGGTCGGGACCGGCCGGTAGAGACCGCGGCGCGTGTCTTGAGGGTTTCGAAGACTAGCACGCCGGCGGTAAGATCGGCTCGATCGGCGGTGAGGGCGAGGGCTTCGGAGAGGCGGCAGCCGGTGTAGTACAGGGTGAGGCAGAGGGCGCGGACCGGCCGGTCGGCCAGGGTGGTGCGGCGGAGGAAGGCGGCGCGTTCGCTGGCGGTGAGATATTTTCGCCCACCGGTGAGATCGTACAGGCTCATGTTGCGCGACCAGCGGCGCTTCGGGTCGCTGGGGGTGGTGTCAGGTGGCGGTGGCACCGGGCCGGGCGAGGCCGGGGCGGGTTTGTGGCGATGGCGGTGCCGGGGATTTGCGGGGGTCATGCGTTGATTTGGGGGGCGCGACGGTGGGGGCCGCTGGGTTGGGCGGGTTTGGGATCAGCCGGTGGTCGGGCGGACGGGGTCATCTGGGTAGTGTAATCACCAGCGGCGTGGGTGCGACGGGGTTTTGTCGGGGCTGGTGTGGCGGGATGATCCGGGGTTTGGCTGGGTTTCGGGCGATGCGGCGGGTGGATTTGAAACATTATTACATGAGCCGTACCAGGCTCCCGCCCAGACCAAACACGCCACGAGCCAACGCCGGTAACGCCACCACATCAACCACCGACAAAATCAGCGCCGGAACCACCAGACCAAACTCCACCACTGCCCGCCACTTCTCCCCACCCAAAGCCGTCCCCC
>NZ_JBMFGY010000135.1:0-7267 GCF_049977125.1 Acidiphilium sp.
CAGTCAGCTGATCCTGCTCGGCTCGCCGAACCGCGCTGGCCAACAGGGCAGCGAGAGCGCCGCTACCCCCCGTCAGCGCGAGACCGCCGGAGCCACAGGTGGCTTCACACCGGGTATGGGCGCTGATCTCGACGACGAGATCCCCTTCGCGCCCTGCGTTGATTGACCTGCCCAGACCGGGCGATCGGCCCTCACCGACTGCTTCAGTATCTCGCCGTCAACTTCCCGTAGCGCGTCTGGGCATCCTTCGGCTCCTGGTTGCGTACCATCCGGCTCGGCATCCCGCCCTCCGAGCTGGTCGCGGCCAATACCCTACGCCACAGCATGCCGTATCTTCTCCTGAATTCCGCCTCAGGCATCAGTTTCGCGAAATTTGTCATCGAACGACAGGACACCGATAAAATGGAGTCATACGGGCTAGCTTTTTGAGCCGGAGTCCCGGCAGAACCCCGGACTCGCTCGCATAACAGAAAGTATGCAATATTTAACAATATGCAACTTATGCACGATATACAATTATAGAACAACCTTTACTTGTTGATACAACCTTTTTTCTACACAAAGGTGTGTCAAAAAATTTTACAGGTGTAATTGGTTTCTTTCATTGGGTCTCCACAATGGATTGTAATAGCAATGATAATTTTAATGGCATGATATTTGCTAGTAAAGTGGGGTAGCAAAAAATGTTAAGATTTTTATGCTATGCACAAAAAAAGAGAATCTAACAATCACGAAGGAGATAACCATGCGTATCAAACTCAAATTACTAGCCGGGGCCGCTGTGGTGGCGGCAACTCTCGGAGCCGGCATTGCCCATGCGTCGCCCATCACGTTTCAGGTGAGCGCCTGGCATGCGCTAACTCCTAACGAGAATAACTTTAGCTCGCCGCAGCAGGCGCTGCCGAGCAATCCGCTCGCCACCACCTCCAGCGATCTTGCAGCAACGTTCAATTATACCGGTCTTCCTAACTGGTTTAACCCTGCAGCTCAAACGAATCCGTTCAACACGTTCGTGGGGTACCCGTCATCGGCGATCACGAATATGAAGTTCTATAATAATTATACCTCAACCTTCCCTTTGAGCACTTCATCTTTTGGGAGCGCTACGTTATTCGAGCTATCGTTTACCACGCCCCAAGCTCTATCAGGGACGATCGTGCACGACGATGGTATCAGCCTCTGGAACAGTGCCAATACGACGAACCTAGTCGACAGCCAACTCCCAACACTCGCCACGTCGACGTACTTCTCGGTGGCACCGGGTATGTATAATCTTTGGTATGTAGAGGCCAATGGCGCACCGGCGCAACTAACTTTCCAGAACGTCGATGTTCCGGAGCCGGGTTCGCTGGTTCTGCTCGGTACGGGGCTGATCGGTCTCGGGTTGGTCTTGCGGCGGTCCAAGAAGGCTCGTGTGATTAGCTTATCGTAGACTTCAGATAGGAACTAATTTTAGACCTCCGGCTTCGCCGGAGGTCTTTTTTGTCTTTCCCTGGTGTCGGCGATCTTGTGATAACTACGACTTCTCGACGGACCGTAGATCGTTCGCGTAACCACTGCGGTGAGCGCTGCAACGCGATGGTTCCTATTCAACGGTGTTAGACGAAGACCATACCGCCGTCGGTCATCAGACTTTGGCCAGTCATAAACGCAGATCCACTGGAGGCAAGGAAGCAGGCGACGCCGACCATGTCATCGGGCCGCGAGGCGCGACCAAGTACCGCGCCTGCGGCAAATCTCTCGAACGCCTCATCCACGCCCGTAGACAATTTGTTGTCACGAAATCCCTGATCGATCGTCTTCCACATGTTCGTGTCGACCACGCCGGGACAGATCGCGTTCACGCGAATCTTGTCCTTACCGAAGGCACGCGCTGCCGTCTGGGTGAGAGCAACAACTGCGAACTTAGATGCGCAATAATGGCCAAGCGGTTCATAGCCTTGCTTGCCGGCAATGGAGGCGGTATTGACAATAGATCCGCCGGTGCCCTGCGCCAGCATCTGCTTTATTGCCTCCTGCATTCCGATCATGACGCCCATCGCATTCACATCGATGACGGTGTGAAAGTCGTCCTCGGTAATCGACAAAAAGGGACGGACCTGCGCGATGCCCGCGTTGTTGAACATTGCGTCCAAGCCGCCGAACGCATGCACCGCAACCCCGATCGCGGCTTTCACCGATTCACGATTCCGTACATCGACCTTAGCGTAGCGCGCGCGCTCGCCAATTGCTGCAGCAACATCGCGCGCATTGTCTTCATTCAGATCCGCAACTACGACACGGGCACCTGCCTCTGCCAAACCACGGGCAATCGCGGCGCCGATGCCTTGTCCGGCGCCAGTCACGACGGCGCGGACTTTCGATAGATCTTCGATCATTTTCTAACCCTCACTTTTAAAATTAAGTTTTTTAACCAAACCATTAACCGACAGTCCGGTTTTTGGGATCGACCTACGCCTCGGTTATGGTGATCTTCTTGCCACCTATCTATATAATGTCGGGCGTTCTCCAGTGGCGGAACGCACCACGCCAACAACGCACGGCATAGGTTATAGTGGTAAATTCTGTCGGCAGCGCATGTGTTACGTCCTCGCATTGCTGGTAACGACCATATCCGAAATTAGTCGATTGACCTCGGTCGCTTTCTCCATTTGCGGCATGTGTCCAACATCGTGGATGATATGAATAGAAATCCCGGCCGGTAGGTTCTGAGCGTGGCTTACCGGGAGAATCTCATCCCCGTCGCCCCAGATGATTTGCACCGGAAAGCCGCTGAGCCCCGCTAGGCGACCGCGCAGTATTTCTTTTTGCCGACCATTGGTAAAATTGGCGGTCGCTATCGTGCTAAGTGCGATCGTGACACCGTCTATGCGTTTATACTTCAGCACGTCATCGGTCATATCACGACTTACTAGGCTCTTATTCCAAAATAACTTTTCCAGTATGGCTTGCATCTGCTTGCGCCGGCCAGCTTCAATGAACCCCGCGATGAAACCGGCGTCGATCTCCTCTCCGAGCGAAGTCGGACTTATAAGGCTGAGCGAGGCCACCCGACCCGGTGAATCAAGTGCCATCCGTAGCGCCACCGCCCCGCCCAGCGAATGTCCAACAAGATGTGCCTTTGGGATCTCCAATGCAGCAAGCAGCCTGATGATCAAATTGGACAATGTCTCGAGATCACCTGCGCCGACATTCTTGCTTGAACCGCCGTGTCCAGGCAGATCCAACGCAATCACCCTGTAGTCCTCGGCAAGCCCTGTCTGATTGAACATCCAGTTGTTCAGATCGCCGCCAAAACCGTGGATGAGCACGATCGGCGGCCCGTCATGCTCCCGGCCGGTTTCCAGATAGCGGATCGCACACCCATCCACCTCAATGATGACCGGTTCCGATGCAGGTTCGGTTCGCTCCTGCGTATGATTGATGGCGAACTCAGCTTCGAACTCGGCGATGAAACCGTCGATGTCGCTGTCGGAGACCGAGGCATCGGCAACGATCGCAATCAGAGCGCCGACTGGCAGATCCTGCTGCTCCGCCGCCACGCGGCGACGGAGTATGCCTTTCACTGGACTCTCGTAGCCGTTGGTGATCTTGGTTGTCTCAATGTCGGCGATTTCCTGGCCCACCTCGATCTTGGCACCTTCCGGCACGGTCCAGGATGCGATCTTGCCCTCGGTCATTGCCAGACCGAATTTCGGCATGGTCAAGGGGATAATGCCGGCCATGTCAGGCGACCTCCCTGGCCTGGAATCCCATTACGGCGCGCACCGCCGCCTCCACCCGGTCGGCGTTCGGCACGTAAAGATCCTCGAGGTTGGGCGCGAACGGCACAGGCACATGCGGCGGGCACACCATCCGGATCGGCGCCTTGAGCGCGCCAAATGCTTCTTGCGCTACAAGCGCCGACACGTCTGTTGCCATATTACAACGGGGACTAGCCTCGTCGACGATCACCAACCGCCCGGTCTCCTGCACACATTCGAGGATGGTGCCGGTGTCGAGCGGCGAGACCGTACGCGGATCCAGCACGGTGCAGGAAATACCCACTTTCTCCAGCCGGTCGGCAGCCTCGTTGGCTATTTTCACCATGCGTCCGAACGCAACGATGGTAACGTCGCCACCCTCGCGCGTCAGGTTGGCCTCGCCGAACGGGATGGTATAGGCCTCGTCTGGAACTTCGTCCTCTTCGTCGTAATCCATCTTGTTCTCGAGAAAGATCACCGGGTCGTCGTCGCGGATGGACTGGATCAGCAGGCCCTTTGCCTCATAGGCGGACGAAGGCAGCACGACCTTGAGCCCGGGGATATGGGTGAACAGCGGATACAGGCACTGGCTGTGTTGGCTCGCCGCGCGGAACCCGGCACCGTACATGGCGCGGATCACCATGGGCGTGCGTGCATTGCCACCGAACATGTAGCGGAACTTGGCAGCCTGGTTGAAGATCTGATCGAAGCAGACACCGACGAAATCGACGAACATGAGCTCCGCCACGGGGCGCAGCCCGGTCGCTGCGGCACCCGCCGCGGCACCAATATATGCGCTTTCGCTCAGCGGCGTATCGAGCACGCGCTCGCGGCCGAACTCGCCGAGCAGACCCTTGGTGACGCCGAGCACGCCGCCCCATGCATCCTGCTCGCCCGGCGCGCCCGCACCGCCAGCGATGTCTTCGCCCATAAGGACAATCGTCGGATCCCGGCGCATCTCTTGTCGCAGCGCCTCGTTGATCGCCGCGCGATAGCTCTTCTTGCTCATGCCACGTTCCTCCTTCAGTAAGCCACGTAGACGTCGGTCAGCAGATCAGCGTCGCCCGGCGGCATGCCGGCTTTGGCGCCACGGACAGACAGTTCCACCGCCTCGGCGGCCGCATGGTCCACCGCATCGAGTTCTCCGCTGTCCAGCAGCGCTGCTTCGGTCACCAGCCGGCGGAACCGGCGCAGGCAGTCCTGTTCTGCGCGAATGCGGTCAACTTCGCCCGGCGCCCGATAGGTCGTTGCATCGCCCTCAAAATGACCGAAGTAGCGGGCCAGCTTGACATGCAGCATGCTGGGCCCGTCGCCATTGCGTGCCCGTTCAATAGCCACGCCCGCAGCATCATGCACGGCAAAAAAATCGAACCCATCCACTTCATAGCAGGGCATCCCGAATCCCTCGGCGCGCTTGGCCTGACTGCCGCCGACCGAGTAGGATGACGAGGTGGCCTCGGCATAGCCGTTGTCCTCGCAAACGAAGACGGCGGGCAGCTTCCAGATCGTAGCCAGGTTAAGACTTTCCAGCGTTGTTCCCTGGTTTGAGGCGCCGTCGCCATAGAAGGCGACAGCGACGCCGCCGGTTTTCAGCACCTTAGCGGTGAGCGCCGCGCCGCAGATCAGCGGTGGCCCACCCCCCACGATGCCGTTGGCACCAAGCATTCCCTTGGACATATCAGCGATGTGCATCGAGCCGCCCTTGCCGCCGCAAACCCCGTCCTTGCGGCCATAGATCTCGCTCATCATACCTTGCACCTCGACGCCCTTAGCGATGCAGTGGCCGTGACCGCGATGAGTGCTGGCGATCTTGTCGCGGTCGGTCAGGTGCATGCACACGCCGACCGCCGAGGCTTCCTCGCCAGCATACAGATGCACAAAGCCCGGGATTTCGCCGGTCGCGAACTCGACATGGAGCCGCTCCTCGAACTCCCGAATCGTTCGCATCGTGCGATAGGCATGCAGCAGGTCGGCTCGATTCATCTGCATTGTCTGTTCCCTCCAATTCGCCAATTCACAGGATAACACTGCCTGGCATAGTCAGCTTCCAATCAATGTTGATCCAAAACTAGGAGGGGTCGTGAATAAGTGTCAAAGCCTGATTAAACCAGTGTCGGGATTTTTTACCATCTGGCACGTAATGTGTCGCAGATATGCGCCAAATGATGCAGTTACGCCTCATCACAACGTCATGGCACAGGGATGCGCACTGTGTTATCCTTTCGTGAATAACAATGAAAAGGAGGAAATCATGGCCAAAATTGCTGCATCGCACCATGCGGACCACGTATTCTCTGTCCTCCGGGAGGGCGCAACATCCGCCGTCGCGCCTCTCGAAATTGCAGCTTCAT
This sequence comes from Acidiphilium sp., assembly GCF_049977125.1. Taxonomy (NCBI): domain Bacteria; kingdom Pseudomonadati; phylum Pseudomonadota; class Alphaproteobacteria; order Acetobacterales; family Acidocellaceae; genus Acidiphilium; species Acidiphilium sp. The sequence goes on from NZ_JBMFGY010000135.1 coordinate 6,095, forward strand.
GGCGGCGTTGTCTTGTGAGACATCATATCGATCCTGAGAGAACAGAGCCTCCAACCGTGCTGAGCGGGATGGAATTGCGTCACGCACGGGACTACGCTGGCCGTCTGCTGCGCGCTGCCGATCCAGAATTGGATCACCTTTACGGATTGGTTCGCAATTTCGACTACACTGTTTTACTGGCGGATAGATCAGGGGCCATCATCGCACGGCGCACACGCGATGGTGATGAGAACGGTTGCCGGAACTGGCGCCTCTGGACAGGGGCATTATGGAGTGAAGACATCGAAGGAACAAATGGTGTCGGCACTTGTCTGGCGGAGCGGCGTCCGGTCACGATCCATCGTGATCAGCATTTCCGTCGGCGCCATACACAACTAACTTGCACTGTGGCACCAATATTCAATGCCATGGGTGAGGTGGCCGGCGCGCTCGATATCTCGTCCTTTCGCCCGGATGCTACCGGGCGGGTGCTGCCGTTGGTCATGGCGTCCGTGCGCAACACAGCGCGGCGGATCGAGCAATCGTGCTTTCATGCCTTCTTCTCGCGCCATCTTATCATGATCTTACCGGAGACTGAGGATACATATTCCGCGCCACTGCTGGCGATCGACTCAGATCGTAAGGTTGTCGGAGCAACACACGCGGCACGGGTTGCCCTGCATTTGGACGATGCGGCTTTGGCCGGATCGCTGGGCCTGAGCGATCTCCTGGAAGGCGCGCCAGGACTGGAATCATCTTCGTTTATCGAAGCTGAGCGCTCCGTCGTGGTCGGTGCGCTAGCGCAATCGCAAGGTAATGTGAAGGCTGCTGCCGTCTCCCTGGGAATCAGCCGCGCCACCTTACATCGTAAGATACGGAGATTACGGTTGCAACGACAGCATCGTACCCGCCCGTTCTAACGGTACAAAGGATATCGTCCCTCCTTAAGTGGTGCATTGATTTTAGACGACATTCTCGGGGTGGCCGATCTATCCGGCGATCCGAGAAGCATCGTATCCTCTATCCGACAGCGTCTTCAACGGAGGGAGTGCCGCGATGGTGCCCTCTGCATAGCTATAGGTCGTCCTGCTTACCCATAAACCTCCTCCAGTTTCAGGAGTCTGTATGGCATCGGCGGTGCGTGGACGACAGCGTATCCAAGCCTTGGGATCATGCTGGCGAGATCGTATCGGC
>NZ_JBMFGY010000136.1:0-7246 GCF_049977125.1 Acidiphilium sp.
TCTCACTCGGCCGGCAGGAACAACTCCGGCTCACCGGCCAAAATCGTCGCCTTGGCCTCCTCGGGATCAGGGGTGCCCGAATTGATCGCAATGAACAGGATAATGATGCTGAACACGATCAGCAGCAGCGAATCGGTCACCTGATCCAGCGCGCCGGTGCCGCTGGTCAGGGCTTTCGGCCCCAGATACGTCAGCAGCCACAGGCCAAAGAAATACGGTGCCAGCCACCACGCGCCGCGCCAGTGCAGATTGGCGATGCCAACCCCCGCAACCGCCTCATAAGCCACATAGAGCACGGTGAAGCCCAGGATCAGCTCGAACAGGAAATTATCGGTCGGCGCGCCGCTCCAGAAGATGATGAAATTCGAAATGATGAACGCAACCGACCCGATCAGATTGCCCCCCGCCAACAGATACGGGCGTTTATACTGGCTCGGCGGCATGGTCTTGCGCAACGTCATCAGCACCACCGGCCCGGTTCCGTACGAGAGCACCGTCGCCGACGAAATAAACGTCACAATCCCCTGCCATGACGGAAACGGCACCAGGAACAGCAGCCCGACCAGGAAGGTGAACAGCACGCCCACCAGCGGCACCCCCGCCACCGAGAGCTTGGCAAAGAAATTGCCCCCGATCAGCCCTTCCTTGCCCGTCGCATACAAAACCCGCGAGGTCGTCGTGAAATAAATGATCCCCGTGCCGGTCGGCGAGATGAACGCATCGATATAGAGCAGCACCGCCAGCCACCCCATCCCGATCAGCGACGCCAGCCCGGCAAACGGCCCGAACGCGCCCTTGAAATTCACATTGGCCCAGCCCTTCGCAATGTCGGACGGATTCAACGCGCCAATGAACGAGATCTGCAACCCGACATACACGATCAACCCGATCGAGACCGAGCCAATAATCGCGATCGGCAGGTTGCGCTTCGGATTACTCGACTCACCGGCCAGTTCCACCGCCTGGCGGAACCCGAGGTAGGAGAACACGATGCCCGAGGTCGCCACCGCCGAAAACACGCCCGACGCCCCGCCCGGCGCAAAGCCCTGCGCGCTGAAATTGCTCGAATGAAACCCAAACAGCAGGAAAATAATGATGGTCAGCACCGGAATCGCAACCTTCCACCACGTCAGCGTCGAGTTGATCGCCAGCACCATCTTGATCGCCAGCAAATTGACCACCGCGAACACCGCCAGCAGCGCCGCCGACACAATGAACCCCAACGTCGTCAGAACGCCGGATTTATCGACCAGACCCTGCACATAATTGCTCGCATACGTGATCACCGCCGAAGCCTCCGCCGGCGCCACCGAGGCATAGCCCAGGAACACCACGAAGCTCAGCACCGTCGCCATCAGATTGCCATGCGAAAGTTTTGGAAACGCAATCACCGCCCCCGCGCGCGGAAACGCCGTCGCCAGCTCCGCATACACAAACGACAGCAGCAGCACCGCAACACCGCCGATCAACCACGCGATGATCGCCGAAGGCCCGGCAATCTTCGCCGCCGTCAGCGGTCCGAGCAGCCACCCCGACCCGATGATCCCGCCGAGACTCGCAAACAGCAGCCCGATGATCCCCGCATCCCGCTTGAGTTTGATTCCAGTACCTTCAGCCATCAATCAGTCCCCTGTGTTTATTTATGGGCGGACGTTAACGCGTTTTTAATCAGGATGGAAAGACTTTAAATGACAGGCATGTGGCAAACACCCTTTACAAATGCGTTCATACCTCAGGAACACTGACCCGTCGTCACGGCTTGTTTCTCGCAACCGCACACGCCATCTCCCCACCAGCCGCTTCCGGCCCCGCAGTTCGAGGACACTCCCGATGGATGAAGACGAAATCAAAGGCGCCGCCAAAGACCTCGGCGGCAAAATCAAGGATGGCATCGGCGGCATCACCGGCGATGACTCGCTCCAGGCCGAAGGCAAGGCCGACCAGTTCGCCGGCAAGGCGCAAAAACTCTACGGCGCCGCCAAGGACACGGTGAACAACGCCGCTGACGCCGCCAGCGAGGCATTCAACGCCGCCACCTCACCCCACCAACCCACCGGCAATGCCTATGTCGATGACAGTTTTCTGACCCGCGCCACCACCCTGATCAAGGAACAGCCGATACTCGCCCTGCTCGGCACCGCCGCCACCGGCTACGCGCTCGCACTCCTGCTCCACGGCCGGTCCCGCCGGCGCTGAGGCAGAACGATCAACCCGATCGAGCCCAGCAGCGCGACCAACCCGACCATATCCCCCATCGTCACCCGCTCGCCCAGCACAACCACCCCCGCCACGGCAGCGGTCGCCGGCAGCAGCGCGGTGAAGGCCCCGGCAATCCCCGCCTTCACCCGCTTCATGCCATGATACCACAGCAACAGCGCGAACAGGCTCGCGGTCAGGCTGTGCACCACCAGCAACCCACCGATTTCAACCGTGAAATGCGCCGCCGGCCACTGCCCGACCGCCAGCGGCACGCAAAAGACCGCGCTCGCCGCCTGCATCCAGAAACTCGCCTGTAAAACCGGCAGCGCCCCCGCCGCCCGCCGCGCCAGCAACGCATACACCGCCTCGCCGCACACCGCGCCGAACACCAGCCCATCGCCCGCCAGGCTGAACCCGCCGCCGCCCCGCGCCAGCGCCGCAACCCCCAACCCCGCCAGCAAGACCGCCCCCCATTGCACCCGGGTCAGCCGCTCCCCCAACCCGATCGCCGCCCCCAGCGCAATCACCGCCGGCAAACTCGCCAGCACCAGCCCCGCCTGCACCGCCCCGGTATGGCGCAACCCCGCCAGCAGCAACACATTATACGCCAGCGTGCCGAACCCCGCCTGCAACACCAAATTCCCCAGCACCCGCCGCGCCGGCCAGCGCCCCACCCTCGCGAACGGCGCCAGCAGCGCCGCCGCCAGCACCGACCGCAACGCCAGAATCACGAAAATCGGCAAATGCCCCGCCAGAATCTTCAAAATAACGACATTCGCCCCCACCATCATCATCGACAGGGCAAGCGACGCATAAGCCCCGATCACGCCCCGGCGTCAGTCCGATAGGGCGATTGCTCGCCAAGCATCGCCATCTCATCGGCAATCGCCGGCCGCTCGTCGGCCAGAAACGCCCCAACCGCCGCCCGCAACCCGTCATGCGCGATAAAATGCGCCGAATAGGTCAGGCTCGGCAGATACCCGCGCTGGATCTTGTGCTGCCCCTGCGCCCCCGCCTCAACCCGCCGCAACCCCAACCCGATCGCGAATTCGATCGCCTGATAATAGCACAGCTCGAAATGCAGGAACGGCACATCCTCGCTCGCCCCCCAGTTCCGCCCATACAGCGCGTCATCCCCCAGCAAATTAAGCGCCCCCGCAATCGGCATCCCCGCCCGGAACGCCATCACCACCACCACCCGCTCCGCCAGCCGCTGCCCCAGCAACGCAAAAAAACTCTCGCTCAGATACGCCCCGCCCCATTTGCGATCGACCGTCGATAAATAAAACCGATGAAACGCCGCCCACTCCCGCCGCCCCATCTCCGCCCCGCGCAGCACCCTGATCTCAAGCCCCGCCTGCGCCTCCCGCCGCTCGCGCCGGATCGCCTTGCGCTTGCGCGACGCCAACGCCGCCAGAAACCCCTCGAAATCCGCATACCCAAGGTTATGCCAATGATACTGAACGCCCACCCGCTGCAACCACCCCGCCTGTCCCAGCGCCGCCCACTCCGCCTCGGTGCAGAACGTCGCATGCACCGATGAACAGTTGAGCTGCCGCGCCGCCCGCTGCAACGCCGCCGCCACCGTCGCCGCCGCAACCCCCGGCGCCATCAGCAAACGCGGCCCCGGCACCGGGCTGAACGGCACCGCCACCTGCAATTTCGGATAATACCGCCCGCCCGCCCGCTCCAACGCCTGCGCCCAGCCATGGTCGAACACATACTCGCCATAGGAATGCGCCTTGGCATAGGCCGGCGCCGCCGCAACCAGCGCCCCCGCCGCATCGCGCATCGCCACATGATGCGGATACCACCCGCTCCGCCCACCCACCGACCCGCTGTCCTCCAGCGCCGCCAGAAACGCGTGGCTGACAAACGGATTGCCCCCGCCCGCCAACCGGTCCCACGCCGCCGCATCAAAATCGTGAATGCTCTGATGCAGCCCCACCGTCAGGTCACCACCACTACCGTCCATCCCCCCAATATGCCGCCCCCACACCGCCTGCATAGCACCCCAGATGAAAATATCCGGGGTTGCGCGGTGAACAAGCAAGGCCAAGGGGCTTTGCCCCCTGGACCCCCACTAAGGGCGCGGCCCTTAGAACCCTCTCGTTTTAGGCAAGGGGAGGACCTCAGCCCTCCCCTTGCCTAAAACCAGTGGATTTTAAAGGCTCCGCCTTTAACGGGGTCCAGGGGCAGCGCCCCTGGCCTTACTGCCTCACAACGCCCCCGTCCGGGCGTTGCGCCATCAGGCCGCACAAGGCAAACTCACCCCAACTCCGGAGAGCACCATGGCCGACCATCCCACCCCAATCGCCGCAACCGCCCAAACCGCGGCGCCGCATCGCCTGGCCGATTACCAGCCCCCGGCGTTTCTGATCGACACGCTCGATCTGATCTTCGATCTCGACCCGCTCGCCACCAGGGTGCGCGCCACGCTCTCGGTCCGCCGCAACCCAGCCCACGCCAACCCCGCCGCCCCGCTGGTGCTCGACGGCGAAGACCTCGCCCTCACCGCCCTCGCGATCGATGGCGATGATCTCCCGCCGGACGCCTATCACCTCACCCCGCACCACCTCACCATCCCCGACGTGCCCGACGAATTCACCCTCGACACCGATGTCACCATCGCCCCCGCGCAAAACACCGAACTGTCCGGCCTCTACGTCTCGGGCGGCGATCTCTTCACCCAATGCGAGGCCGAAGGCTTCCGCCGCATCACCTTCTTTCCCGACCGGCCCGACGTCATGGCCCGCTACACCGCAACCCTGATCGCGGATGCCAGCCGCTTCCCCGTGCTCCTCTCGAACGGCGACGACATCGATCGCGGCACCCTGCCCGACCATCGCCACTGGGCAAAATTCGCCGATCCGCACCCCAAACCCGCCTATCTGTTCGCCCTGGTCGCCGGCGATCTGATCGCCACGCGCGACCATTTCACCACCGCCTCCGGCCGCGACATCGCTCTCGCCATCTACGTCCGCCAGGGCGATCAGGACAAAACCGCCCACGCCATGGCCAGCCTGAAACGCGCCATGCGCTGGGATGAAACCGCCTTCGGCCTCGAATACGACCTCAACAGCTTCGCCATCGCCGCGGTGTCCGATTTCAACATGGGCGCCATGGAAAACAAAGGCCTCAACATCTTCAACACCAGCCTCGTCCTCGCCCGCCCCGACACCGCGACCGATCACGATTACCAGCGCATCGATCGCGTCATCGCCCATGAATATTTCCACAACTGGACCGGTGATCGCATCACCTGCCGCGACTGGTTCCAGCTCTCACTCAAGGAAGGCCTCACCGTCTTCCGCGATCAACAATACGGCGCCGATACCACCGAGCCCGCCCTCTCGCGCATCGACGACGTCAAACTCCTCCGCCTGCGCCAGTTCCGCGAAGACGCCAGCCCCCTCGCCCATCCGGTCCGCCCGCCGGAATACCGCAAGATCGACAATTTCTACACCGCCACCGTCTATGAAAAAGGCGCGGAAATCGTGCGCATGATCCGCACCATCATCGGCGCCGACGTCTTCCGCCGCGGCTTTGACCGCTACATCGCCGACAACGACAATTCCGCCGCCACCATCGAGGATTTCATCGCCGCGATGCATCAGGAATCCGGCTTCGATTTCACCCGCTTCATGCGCTGGTACGACCAGGCCGGCACCCCGACCCTCAGCTTCGAGGGACACTACCACCCCGAAACGCGCCGCTACCACCTCACCCTGCGCCAAACCACCGCGCCCACACAAGGCCAACCCGACAAATCCCCCCTCGTCATCCCGGTCGCCCTCGGCCTGATCAGCCCGGACGGTGACGACCTGCCCACCACCCTCGCCGGCGAAACCCACGCCACACCCGGCACCCGCCGCCTCCTGCTCGAGACCGCCGAAACCACCTTCACCTTCGAAAACGTCGCCGCCCCGCCCACCCCCTCGCTGCTGCGCGGCTTCTCCGCCCCGGTCCGCCTGTCCGGCCACGATCGCTCCCAGCTCGCCCACCTCGCCGCCCATGACAGCGACGCCTTCAACCGCTGGGACGCCGGCCAAAGCTACGCAACCGAAATCCTGCTCGACGCCATCACCACCCCCCAACCCGGCACCGGCTTCACCCTCGATCGCGGCCTGCTCGACATCATGACCGCCGCACTCGACCACGCCGAAACCAGCCCCGCCCTCGCCGCCCGCCTGCTCACCCTGCCCGACGCCGCCGACCTGGCCGACCGCATGACAATAATCGACCCCGATGCGATCCACGCCATCCGCGAAGCCGCACATCACGCCATCGGCCAGGCCCTGCACGCAAGCCTCCACGCCATCTACCAACGCACCTCGACCCCCACCCCGTTCGATGCCACCCCGCCAAGCGTCGGCCGCCGCGCCCTGCGCAACATCGCCCTCACCTACCTGGTCGCCGCCGACCCCGCGACCGGCCTGCCCCTCGCCCAGGCCCAAATCGCCACCAGCACCACAATGACCGAAACCCTCGCCGCCCTCGCCCTGCTCGCCAATACCGCCACCCCAGCCCGCGACACCGCCCTCGCCGCCTTCCACCACCGCTGGCACGCCGACCCGCTGGTCATCGACAAATGGTTCCGCATCCAGGCAATCTCCACCGCGCCCGACACACTCACCCGCATCGAAACCCTCAGCCACCATCCGGATTTCGACCCGCACAACCCCAACCGCTGCCGCGCCCTCATCGCCACCTTCGGCACCGCCAACCCGCTCCACTTCCACAACATCACCGGCGCCGGCTACGATTTCATGGCCCGCATGATCCTCACCATCGACCCCATCAACCGCCAGATCGCCGCCCGCATGGTCGAATCCCTCGCCGCCTGGAAACGCTACAACCCCACCCGCCAAACCCTCATGCACACCGCACTCAAATCCATCCTGGCCTCACCCACCCTGTCAGAAAACACCTGCGAAATGGCCGAACGCGCATTGGAAGGATAAGCAAGCCGTTCTTTTTTGAAAAAAAGAACCAAAAAACTTTTGTTCCTCTGGTCTCTACCGTTGAAACCACCTTTGACCAGAAA
>NZ_JBMFGY010000137.1:0-7237 GCF_049977125.1 Acidiphilium sp.
CCCTGCAGGCCGCGGTTGGAATAATACTGGCCCCAGGTGCGCTGCACGAAATCGGAATCGCTGGCCGCCGTGGTCCATTGATGGCCCTGGGCGGTGACTTCGCCATCGGCGTCGAAATCGACGAACAGGGCGCCTGTGGCCGCCATGTGGTAGAGATTGGGCAGTTCCTTGCGATCGTAGAGGGCGAGATGCGGATCGGCCCAGAGTCCCAGACCGGGGTAGCGGCCGAACTCTTCATCGAAGGTTTTGTTCTCGCGCAGGATGAGGACGACGGTGTGGATTTTCCGGTCGAGCGCTGCGGTTATTCTGGCGTTGCGCGAGGCCAATGCGGCACGTTGCGCCGGCAGGAAGCGGTTGTTGCTCAGTGCTGCGGTGGTGAGGGCGGCGCGGGTTGCGGGATCGGGGTGGCGGGGGATTGCCTGCAAAAGGCCGCTCATCATGTCGCCGACCCATTGATGGGCGATGTTGGGGCCGGAGCCGAGACCCTTGGCGCTGACCGCGTAGAGATGGTTAGCACTGGCCGTGAGTGCGGTGGGGTACCAGCCGGTGGGGGTGAGGCCGCGCTGTGCGCCGGTCCTTGTGTCGATCGCGGCGATATCGTCGTTGCCGGCGTTGGCGATGTAGAGACGGTGGCCGTTCAGCGCCAGGGCGTCGGGGTACGATCCCGAGGCGGCGTGGGGGTAGGGCAGGACCGAGATGCGACGCATGATGGTGTGGCGTTTCGTGTCGATCTCGACGACCTGGTCGCCATTGGCGAGGGCGACGTAGAGATGCGGCGCGTGGGTCCGCCCGGCCAGGGCGATGGGGTGCAGTCCGGCCTCGACCGAGGTTGCTGTAAGGTGCGGGCCGATGGCGATTTTGGCCAGGAGTTTCATGGTTTTCGGGTCGACCAGTGCCACCGCATTGTCACCCCAGAGCGAGACGGCGAGTATGCGGTGGTGATCGACGAAGGCGAGCGCGTTGGGGTAGGCGCCGATGTTGAGATAATCCGTGGCACCGGTGCGCAGATCGATCCGGGCGAGGCTATTGGCGAGCAGGCCGGTGGTGAAGAGATGATGCGCGGTCGCGGCCACGGCATCGGGGAAGAAATAGCGGGGATGCGGCGTTTTATCGGCTTCGAGGCCGGCGGGTTTGTGGACGTCCGCGTGGTGCGCGCCTTGGTAGATGTAGGGGTATTGCGTGCGGGGGAATGCCTGAAAGGTAAGGTGGTAGGTGTGGAGGATGCGGGGGGTCGGTCCGCTCGCATCGATCGCCAGCACATCGTTCGAGGCGCCGCCGGCGGCGTAGAGCGTGCCGGTTGGGCCGGTGGCGAGGCCCTGGAAGAAATCCTGGCGTTTGAGGATCTGGGCGCCGGCCGGCGGTGGTGATTTGAGCTTGCCGGTGAGGCCGATCAGGGAGGCGACCTGTGTGAGCGTGGTGCGATCGTAGAGGACGATGGATTGCGCGCGGGACGCGCCGTTGGCCAGCACGGCGATGCGGTTGCCGACGATTGCCACACCGGTCGGGAAATTCGGGGTCGTGACGATGGTGCCGACGGGCGCGACCACGCGGCCGGCCGGGAGTTCGTGGGTGTAGGCGGCGAGATTGGTCTGGTTGATGGTGACAGGTGAAGCGGGCGGTCCGGACCAGGCGGCGCAGATCAATGCCAAGGCGCTCAGGACTGTGGATTTGAGGATGTTCGATGCGCGGTGCGATCTCATGCGGCGTCTCCTGGTTACTTTGGACGAGTCGGTTGGCTCAGCTCATGGGCGATCTGCCGATGGGTTCGATTACGCTGCGTATCGTCACCCCTTCGTTCAGCCGGCACCGGACACCCGGATCGGGATTTCGAACACAATCGGATGATCCGGCATTTTCTTTAGAAAATGGGGAAAATGTGACTGCTCTACGGCGAGCCGGGCGGCCCCATTAGCAGATTGATACGCGCTGCGGCGGATGATCCGCGTCCACAAAATCCGACCATCTGGCGTAACCTTGAACGCAATCGTCGCTGTTCCGGAGGCACCGAGATTACGCAAACCGGATGGAACGGTGAGGTTGCCGAGGATGATCCCGCGCACGATGCCGACATATCGCGCTTCGGCGGACTGGATTGCGGCGGGACTCGGGGGTGGGGCCATCTCGGCTGGCGCCGGGGGCGCGGGTGTCGGCGGTGGTGTCGGTTGAGGCGGTGCAGGACGCGCCACGGTACGACGCGGCATAAGCGGAACTGGCTTCGGAGGCGGGCGATGATGAACCGCGACGCGTGGATGATGCGGTAACGGCGGAGGTGGCTTGGGCAATGCCGGCATCGAGGTCGCGGGTTGTTTCGGCGGCTGCACTGGCCGAGGGGGTAAAGGAAGAGTCTTGGGCGGCCCAGGCTTGACCATATGAATTGCCATTGTGACGGGTTTGACGATCCGGGGTGGATGTCGTGTCGGCATCATAATGACTGTTATCAATCCACCAAGTTCAAGGGCGAACGCGAGAGTGAGCGCCCAGCCGAATCGGGACCGACCCGATTCGGTGAGAAAATGCAGTTGCGTATCAGACATCTTCAGAATGTTGCCGTAATATTACCATAGAATGCTCGTGGTGCACCAAGAAGAACTGAATTATAGTTATTGTTATTGTAGTCCTGATTGATATAGTCCTTCGTATAGTATGTACGGTTTAGAAGGTTATCGATGTTCAGTGAGATCTGAAGAGATTTTACAGCTCCGAGTTTGACCGGAATCGTTTTACCCACACTCATATTAAGCAGAAAATAGGGTGCTTGTGTCGCTGAGGTCGGCGTACCCGCATACTGCTGCTGAAGATACTGACGCCCAACATATTGGGCGTTGGCAGTCGCATGCCAATGATGCCAATCCCAAATAACGCCGGAACTGATGAGATTCGCTGGGACATTGGCGAGTGGCTGGCCGCTGTTTACAGTTCCAGCATAATTCGAGTTGAAGCTAGAGGTGAATACCGCTGTGTTGTGAGAGTAGTTAAAGTAACCCGAAAAATTGCCCGGTATTAACGACGACGGCATGGTACCGAAATCATCGATCAGTTGCAGTTCGACCCCGGAATATCTTGACGCGCCGCCGTTTGTCGTGGTCGAGATGTTCGTGACAGGGTTTGTCACGGTTACAAATGTATTCTGAAAGTTCTCTTTGTAGAAGCTTGCACTTAGGCCGAAACCATGATGCTCATAGCGGAAACCGGTCTCGTAATCTTTTGCATACTCTGGCTGTACGGCCAGCGGTGGTGTGATGTAGGCTCCTGAGGAAGTCTGTAAGCCAATATCTCCGTAATACGCACTGATGCCGGGGAATTTGATATTCTGTCCATAGGCGAAATAGACGGATGCGCCTTTAAACAACTCCAGATTAGCGCCTATCGTGGGTGATGTATAATGTTCAAAGTCCGACACGCTTCCAGGTTGATCGTAGAAACCGTATGCATTGAAGTTTTTGGTATTCGCATAGAGATATTTAATGCCTGGAATGATCGTTAGGCGGTCAGATAAAAGTTTGATCGTATCCTGCACATAGAGCGATCCGAGAGTACGACGGTCGTGCTCATCCCACGCATCGTTGAACCCGTTGATTTGAGGTACAGGCTGACTGCCATACCAGAATTCACGGGAATTGAGATAGCCATATGTCAGATTCGCTCCGAGTTGAACCGTATTGTGAGGGAGCGCGATCTTCATGCTCGGCTGGAGCCCGAGTTCCGATGCGCCTTGACCATACAAATGATAGTCTGTGCCATACGCGACCGAACCGAATTGGGCGATCGGATTGTAGGAAGGATAGAACGGGTTCGACAGCCAGAACTCCGAGGTCGACGGTGAATTGGGCAGCGGATAGGGCTGGGATGCACTCTGAACATCCAACGGATTTGCATAGGACGTGCGTTGGTAGGTCTCATGACCAAAGAATGCTTTTAAATTCAGCGTAATATTATTGTAGTTATATTTCTGTCCTACGATTAGAAGAACATTCGTGTTTATATTATTGGAATATCCGTATGATGCAGGAAATTGGTAAGAGGGGCCGTATTGCGCGATTAACGGCAGCGGTACAGTATGCGGGGTTTGTCCTTGATTATGGTCAAATACGAAATGTAGATACGCCTGGCCATTCCCGCCGAAATCTGCGGCTTGTAGCCCGTAGTATATATTCTGATTGCGGTCTTTGCTGTATTTTAGCCATCCAGCGCTATAGTTTTGTTGATATGAAAGTATTTGACGAACTCCATCTAAGGTGCCGGAGTTCAGAGTAAAATGATAGTTCGAACTATCGAAGCTTCCATAGCTTGCGCCAACATTAAACGACTGTTGTGCGCTTGGTTCGATCGGGCGATAATTAATCGTACCGCCAAGTGAATTATACGAATTAACCGATGGATTGTTGATACCACGATATATCTCAATTCCGTCGAAGTCGTTGAGCGTGATCAGGGTATTGTTTCGAATTGATGCTTCATTAGTTACTCCACCATTAAAGATGTCGTTCAGAGAAACTCCATCATATGTCTCTGAAAATTGGCCAGAATTGAAAGCCCTAAATTGAATATGTGTTCGAACTCCACCCGGTCCTGAGCTGGTCGCCAGTATCGATGGCGCCTGGTTCAGAATTGTCTGTGCGGTGGCTGCCGGTGAAGCGTATTCAATCGCTTTCTTGCTGATGGTATTTTCGGCGTATGCTGCCTTGAGTGGGATTCTTCGTGCAACTTCGGCTTTCGCACCAGTTTTTGAGATGCCTTCGATCTTAACCGGGGTCGTATTCCCCGCGATTTGGACGGCTTGCGCGAAAACGGGTCGGACAAATCCCATAACGGCACACAATGCCGACGCGCTCATACACATCATCCGAAAGCTCATGATTTTTCCCCAAATTTCGAAGTCCGCCATATACAAACGAACTGTGACATTATGTTTTCATTTGTATGACGCTACGATGAAACGACGTTATTTTTTAATACTCAGTACCCATCTGATACTTTTGAGCAACACACACATTAGCGTGAACACGATCATATGGTACATAAAAACATGCTAGGTCACATATATCAGTCTGTCTTTATATGCGGTCAGTATTAGAATTTTTCTCAGCGTCATCATTTCGAACATGGAACAAGAACCTATTTATGCATTACTTTTTTCAGTGTAGACGTGGACTATTTATTTGTCGTGCTAAAAATATTATATTTTAAAAATGGGCTACCCAGCATCGAAATTGGCGCAGAAAATAGGCCTAGTATTCCTTGTTTGCGTTATCGCATTGTAAAGATACATTAGGGTGAGGATTGTACTGGCTGCGCGGCAATACCGATATCGCTGACCCCGGCTTTGCGCGCCGCATCCATCACCGTGATGAAATGCTGGAACGCCACGTGCTTCGAGGCCGCAATCGTCACCTGCGTCTTCGCGGTATCGCCATCGCTCTGGAACAATGCGGTCAGTTGCGCCGGTGTTAACACCTTGTCCTTCACCTTCACCGTCCCGTCCTTGAGAATATTAACGGTGAATTTCGGGTGCCTGAGGTGTTGCGTCTGGCTCGAATTAGGCAATTGCAGCGAAACTCCCGCATCCGGGATCATCTGTAGCGTCACGATGATGAAGAATACCAACAGAAACAGCATGACGTCGATCATCGGAATGATCTCGACCCGCGCCTTGCGGGCCTCGAAATAGCGCAGTTTCACCGCTCTATTCCGCTGCGGCGCGCATCGCACCACCCGCCCGAACCATTGGCACCAGCAAGGCGCCGTCGGTCCGGTTGAGCACCATGGTCTTGATCGTCTCCAATTGGTGCAAAATCAGCCGCACCTGGTTCTGCAACAGGTTGAATGCCGAAAGCCCGAGCATCGCGATCAGAATGCCGAACGCGGTCGCCACCAGCGCATCCGCCACGCCACCGGTCACTTCGGCCGGTGCATGACCCGGCGTCGCCAGCACCGAAAACGCGTGGAACATGCCGATGATCGTGCCGAACAGCCCGAGCAGCGGCGCCAGCGTCACGATGGTGTCGAGAATCCAGAGCCGCTGATCCAGACGTGGTGCGACCAACATGATCGCTTCATCCATCCGGTTGCCCATGACGGCCGGGTTGGCATCGCCCACATGATGCAGGGCAGTGTCGAGCAGCACCGCCTCGGGCTGCTTACCCGCAAAATCCCGCATCGCTGCGAGATCTTCGACCGAAAGCTGCCCCATCCGCGCCATCCGCGTGACGATAGTGTTGCCCCGCAGGATCGCCCGCCGCAGATACCACACACGATCGAACATCACCGCGGTCGCGATCAGGAACAGGACGGCCAGAACATAGAGTACGCCATCGGAATAGTTGGCGAGATGTATGATGTAAGCTAGAGTCATAGAGGTCGTCTCCGGTGGTTACCGACAGCCTCCGGAATTCCCGGCGCGGTTCACCGTGCAGCCTTAGATGAAGCTGCGTCGGTGTTGTGTGAAGGATCGATGACAGTTACAGTGACTTGCCGACGCAGAGCGCCAAATTCATCAGTCGCCGTTTCATTCCACGAGTGGGACCTCTATCATAATCAGCGTTGGTCCAGCGTTTAGGCACCGGCCTTACCCCGCGGCGGCTACACACAGATCAGAGCATCACCAGTGGCACATGTGAGCGGCAACTGCTTTCGCTTGCGATTTACGCCAAGGCGCCCCAGCGGAAATCTTCGGATGCCTGAACACTACCGTCATCAATTTTTCCCTATCAAAGACCGACCGGGAACGGCATCGCACCAAATCAGCAAAACTCTAAGTGTCCATCCGGGAACACCTTGAATCTTTGGAGTCACTTGTGATTCCATAGCGGCGGCCCGATTCGCAGGAGCAGCCTGATGTGGACGAACGAGAACCGCGCCCGGTATGATCGCAGCAAGCTGCGCTATCCGAGCGATTTGACGGATGACGAGTGGGCGATCATCGGCCCGCTGATCCCGCCCGCCAAGCGTGGCGGCAACAAGCGCACGGTGAATGAGCGGCAGGTGATCAACGGGCTGATGTTCATCCTGAGTACCGGTTGCCAATGGGCGTCGCTGCCGAAAGATCTGCCCCCGCGCAGCACGGTGAACGACTATTTTCGCCGTTGGAACGAGGATGGCACGCTCGATCGCATTCATCATGCGCTGTACGTCAGATGCCGCGAACAGGTTGACCGCGAGGCAAGCCCGACTGCCGCGATCATCGACAACCTCCGAAGGCTTTCCATTGCCTACGGCAACGGAACCTTTGCCTTCTCCG
>NZ_JBMFGY010000138.1:0-3917 GCF_049977125.1 Acidiphilium sp.
CTAGCCCGGCAGACGGAAGAGACAACCGCCGACACAATAGCTTCGAAAGTGTTGTTAATGACAATCACCGGATTACTTTTCATCACCATCGTCCTCGTACTTGTGCTTGGCTCAGCATTTCCTCTCGGCGCCTATATGGCGCGGATTTTCGAGGGTAAGGTAGGTTGGCTTGCCCCGGTCGAGACCGGCATTTATCGGGTCTGCGGTATCGACCGTCAGCGCCAGATGGGGTGGATGGGGTATGCGTATGCGTTGCTGATGTTCAGCTTCATCTTTTTCCTTCTTCTCTATGTCATGCTGCGGGTACAATATTATCTGCCGTTCAACCCGCAGCATATCCCTGGCATGCCGCCGATGCTGGCGTTCAACACGGCGGCAAGCTTTACAACGAATACCAATTGGCAAGCTTACTCACCGGAAAGCCAGATCTCCAACGGCGTGCAGATGTTCGGCTTGGCGGTTCATATGTTTGCCTCCGCGGCCGCCGGCATCGCGGTCGCGGCGGCATTGATGCGTGCGTTCGTCGGCGGTGGATTGAAGACGCTGGGTAACGTTTACGTCGATATTACGCGGATCACCCTCTATCTACTTTTACCCTTCGCCTTGGTTGGTGGCCTTCTCTTGCTTGCCTCCGGCGTGCCAATGACGTTCGCGCCCTTTGCGCAAATCCACACGCTGGTCGGCGGCACACAAACGATTGCACGCGGTCCGGTGGCCCTGATGGAGGCGATCAAGGAACTCGGCACGAATGGGGGAGGGTTCTTCAACGCCAATTCGGCGCATCCCTTCGAGAACCCTACCGGCCTGACCAACCTGCTGGAAATCTGGTTATTGCTGGTGATCGGGTTCGCCTTACCGATCGCGTTCGGTCATATGATCAGCCGCAAGCGTGAGGGTATCGCATTGTTTGCGGCGATGGCGATCATACTTGGTGTTGCCATGGTCGGTACCTATGCGGCTGAGGCGGCGAATAATCCCATTCTGGTTCATGCCGGAATTTCGGCGACTCCTGGCAATATGGTGGGCAAGGAAGCGCGGTTCGGGATCGTTCAATCAACCACCTTCAACACGGCGGCCACCGGCACCTCGACTGGCGCGGTCAATTCGATGACTGACAGCTATATGCCGCTCGGTGGCTTGATTCCCCTGTTCCTGATGCAGCTTGACGAGGTCACACCAGGCGGGGTTGGTTCCGGCCTCTACGGCATGGTCCTGTTCGCCCTTCTCGCCGTATTCGTCGCTGGTCTCATGGTCGGGCGAACCCCCGAATATCTTGGCAAGAAAATCCAGGCCAAAGAAATCAAACTCGCGATGCTTGCGGTTCTGATCCAAACCCTGTTCATTCTAGCCGGCGCGGCATTCTCGCTTCTGACCCAATCTGGGCTCGGTTCGCTCGATAATGCCGGACCGCATGGGTTAACGGAAATGCTCTACGCCTGGACCTCCACCACTGAAAACAATGGTAGCGCGTTTGCTGGGCTTTCCGCTAACACGCCGCTGCTGAATTATGGACTTGGCGCGGCCATGCTGTTCGGTCGCTTCGCGGTGCTGCTGCCTGTTCTGGCGATGAGCGGCTCCCTGGCGCTGAAGCCGAAACTGCCCCACTCGGCGGGAACCTTTCCGACCGACGGGCCGCTGTTCGTGGGTCTGCTGATCGGTGTGATCATCATTCTCGGAGGCCTGCAATACATGCCGGCCGACACGCTCGGCCCGCTTGCCGAACATTATCTGCTGCTCGCCGGCAAGACATTCTGAGGAACCCGGTCATGTCAAACCAAGCCGATACGATCGGTCTGTTCGATCGTGCTATCCTGGTCCGCGCTTCGCGCGATGCCGTGTCCAAACTCAATCCCCGCAGTCTGATGCGGAACCCCGTAATTTTTACCACTGAAATCATTGCGATGCTGGTGACCGTGGTTGGCGTTCGCGAACTCATCGCGGGCCGGCCCGCCGCTTTCTCCATCGTGATCGCGATCTGGCTCTGGATCACCGTGTTGTTTGCAACTTTTGCCGAGGCGGTGGCCGAGGGCCGCGGGCGGGTGCGGGCGGATGCGTTGCGGCGGGCGCGGTCGGACACGATGGCGAAGTTGATTCTCGATCCGCGCGACCGGACGATGTTCAAGCCGACGCCGGCGCCGGAGTTGCATAGGGATGATCTGGTGCTGGTGGAGGTGGGTGACATCATTCCGTCGGATGGCGAGATCATCGAGGGGATTGCGAGTGTGAACGAGAGTGCGATTACCGGGGAGTCGGCACCGGTGATTCGCGAGGCCGGGGGCGATCGTTCGGCGGTGACGGGGGGGACGCAGGTGGTGTCGGATTTCCTGGTCATCCGGATTACGGCCGAGCCGGGTTCGACGTTTCTGGATCGGATGATTGCGCTGGTGGAGGGGGCCGAGCGGCGGAAGACGCCGAATGAGATTGCGCTCGATATTCTGCTGGCAGGGCTGACGGTGATTTTCGTCATTGCGGTGGCGAGTTTGCCGGGGTTTGCTTCCTATTCCAAAACCCATCTGTCGATCGCGGTGCTGGCGGCGTTGTTCGTCTGCCTGATTCCGACCACGATCGGGGGGTTGCTGTCGGCGATCGGCATTGCGGGGATGGATCGGCTGATCCGGTTCAACGTGGTTGCAACCTCGGGCCGCGCGGTGGAGGCGGCGGGGGATGTCGATGCGTTGTTGCTCGACAAGACCGGGACGATTACGTTCGGTAACCGCATGGCCTCGGCGATCTATCCGGTGCCGGGGGTCGATGAGCTTGTGCTCGCCGAGGCTGCCGCCTGCGCTTCGATGGGCGATGAGACGCCGGAGGGTCGCTCGATCGTGGCGCTGATGCGCGATCGTTATCAGATCACGACGATGGTGCCGACCAACGCGACGCTGGTGCCGTTCAGTGCCAATACGCGGGTGTCCGGTATCGACTCCGGTGGTCGATCCTGGCGCAAGGGGGCGGTCGATTCGGTGCTGAAACTGACCGGCGGCGCGCCGCCTGCGGCGTTCACCGAGGCGGTCTCGCGCATCGCCCGGGCCGGATCGACGCCGTTGGCTCTGGCGGTGGATGGGCGGTTGCTCGGCGCGATCGAGTTGAAGGACATCGTCAAGCCCGGCATCAAGGAGCGTTTCGCCGATCTGCGCCGCATGGGCATCCGCACCATCATGGTCACCGGCGACAACCGCATCACCGCCGCCGCCATCGCCGCCGAAGCGGGGGTGGACGACGTGATCGCCGAAGCCACCCCGCAGGACAAGCTCGGCTACATCCGCAAAGCGCAGGAGGAAGGCCGCCTGGTCGCCATGTGCGGCGACGGCACCAACGATGCGCCGGCGCTGGCGCAGGCGGATGTCGGGGTCGCGATGCAGACCGGGACGCAGGCGGCGCGCGAGGCGGGCAACATGGTCGATCTGGACAGCGACCCGACCAAGCTGATCGAGATCGTCGAAATCGGCAAGCAGTTGCTGATCACCCGTGGGGCGCTCACGACGTTTTCGATCGCCAACGACATCTCGAAATATTTCGCGATCCTGCCGGCCATCTTCGTCGCGACCTATCCCGGCCTGCAGGCGCTCAACATCATGCACCTCACCTCACCCGAAAGTGCGATTCTGGCCGCGGTGATCTTCAACGCGCTGATCATCGTCGTGCTGGTGCCGCTCGCCCTGCGCGGCGTGAAGTTCCGCGCGGTCGGCGCCGCCGCCCTGCTGCGCCGCAACCTTCTGGTCTACGGCCTCGGTGGCATCATCGCCCCCTTCGTCGGGATCAAGGCGATCGACATGATCCTCACCGCCTTTCACATCTTCACCTGATCGGACCATCGCCATGTTACGTGAAATCCGCCCCGCGCTCTCGCTCGTCCTGCTGTTCACCCTCGTCCTCGGCGTCGCCCTGCCCGCCGCCTTCACCGGGTTCGCCCAGGCGGT
>NZ_JBMFGY010000138.1:4017-7215 GCF_049977125.1 Acidiphilium sp.
GGCAAGACCTGGGAAATGCTCGCCGCCGCGCGGCAGAAACGCGATGAAGGCGTCGATGTCCTGGCCGGGCTGATCGAAACCCATGGCCGCGCCGAAACCGCCGAACAACTCGGCGACCTGCCGGTCCTGCCGCGCAAACCGGTGCCCTACCGCGGCCACGTGCTCGAGGAGTTCGACCTCGAAGCCGCCATCGCCCGCCGCCCCGGCCTGCTCCTGGTCGACGAACTCGCCCACACCAACGCACCCGGCCTGCGCCACGCCAAACGCTGGCAGGACGTCGCCGACATCCTGCACGCCGGCATCGATGTCTGGACCACGCTGAACGTCCAGCACCTCGAAAGTCTCAACGACCAGGTCGCCCGCATCACCGGCGTTCGCGTCGCCGAAACCCTGCCCGACACCGTGCTCGGCCTCGCCGCCGAAATCGAACTGATCGACCTGCCCCCCGCCGAACTCCGCATCCGCCTCGAACAGGGCCGCATCTACCGCCCCGACCTCGCCCGCCGAGCGCTCGATGGCTTCTTCCGCCCCGGCAACCTCGCCTCCCTGCGCGAAATGGCGCTGCGCCGCGTCGCCCAGCACGTCGACCGCGACATCGCCAGCTACATGCGCGCGCGCGCCATCACCGGCCCCTGGCCCGCCGCCGAGCGCGTCATGGCGGTGGTGGAATCCGGCCCCGCCGCCGAACAGGTGGTGCGCTATGCCGCCCGCCTGGCCGATGCCCTGCGCGCCCCCCTGCTCGCCTTCCACGCCGAAACCGAAGCCGGCGGCGGCGTCCAATCGGCACTCGACCTCGCGATCCAACTCGGCGGCGCCGTCGAGATCTCAACCAACGCCGATGCCGCAACCGCAGCGCTCGATGTCGCCTCCCGCCAGAACATCGCCCATATCGTGCTCGCCCGCGGCCCCGCCGACGCCTGGTACCAGCGCCTCTGGCGCCCCCGCCCGCTCGCCGCCAAACTCGGCCACCGCGCCCGCGCCTATTCGCTCTACGTCGTGCCCGACCCCGCCGCCCGCCCCACCGCCCCGAAACTCGCCCGCCCGCGCCAACCCCTGCTGCCCTACGCCATCAGCCTCGGCATCATGACGCTCGCGACCCTGCTCGGCTTCCTTCTGCGCGACTACGTGCCGCACGACGCCATGGGCTTCGTCTTCACCGGCATCGTCGTCGGCGTCGCCAGCCGCTACGGCCGCCGCCTCGGCCTGTTCGCCGCCCTCGCCAGCTTCCTGCTGTGGAACTTCTTCTTCCTGCCCCCGGTCTTCACCCTCTCGGTCGGCGACCCGCGCGACGTCGTCGCCCTGATCGTCTTCCTCGCGGTCGGCCTGCTCACCGGCACCCTCGCCGGCCGTGTCCGCATCGAAGCCGAAGCCGCCCGCAGCCGGATCGATGCGCTCCGCCGCGTCGCCCTGTTCGGCCGCACCCTCGCCCAAGCCACCGACGAAGCCGCCCTGCGCACCGCCATCGAAACCGAAGCCGCCGCCCTCGCCGACCACGCCGTCGTCCTGATGGCCCAAAAAAACACCCTGCCGATTGCGACGCCGCTCGACGAACCCGCCCAGGCCGCCGCCGAATTCGCCTACGCCAACCGCGTCGCCACCGGCGCCGGCACCATCACCCTCCCCTCCGTCCCCTGGCGCTTCCTGCCGCTCGCCACCGAAGCCGGCGTGATCGGCGTGCTCGGCGTGCAACCCGCCGCCCCCCTCACCGAACCGCTCGCCCAAGCCCTCGGCGCCCTGGCCGATCAAGCCGCCATGGCCACCGAACGCCTCCGCCTCGCCGCCCGCGCCGCCGAAGCCAACGCCCAGGAAGCCACCCAGAAACTGCGCACCGCCCTGCTCTCCTCCCTCTCGCACGACCTGCGCACCCCGCTGACGGGCATCCGCGGTGCCGCCGAAACCCTGGCGACATCGGGGATCACCCTTAGTGAGGCCGTACGCGCTGATCTGCTTGCCAGCATTGTCCAGGATGTCGGGCGGATGACGCGGTTTCTTGCCAATATCACGGGCATGGCAAGGATCGAAACCGGCGAGATTGTTGCACGGCGGGAGACCATTGACCTTGCCGGCTTGATCGAGGCCGCCGTCGCGCGGGTGCCGGAAGCGCTTCACACGGCGGTCAATTTGGCGGAAGGTACTGAAACCGTGCAAGCCGACCCGGCACTACTGGAACAGGTGATCGTGAATTTGCTGGAAAATGCGATCAAATACGCGCCCAACGGCTCGGCCATCACGATCCGGGCCGTGCGTGAGTTGGGTATGACGGCGATTTCGGTGGCCGACGAAGGCATTGGCATCGACGCCGCCGATTTGCCCCATGTGTTCGACAGTTTCTTCCGTGCCGAGCGAGGCGACCGGATCGCCGCCGGCACCGGCCTCGGCCTCGCCATCGCGCGCGCTTTCGTCGAAGCCATGGGCGGCACGATCAGCGCGGCCTCCCCCCGCCCCGATCTGCCGCGTGATGGTTTACCCGGCACAATCATGACGATTAGGCTGCATTCGGCATGAATGACCCTGTCAGCACCGGTAACATCCTCGTGGTGGACGATGAGCCGCAGATTCATCGCTTCCTTAAGCCCGCCCTCGAAGCCGCCGGTTATATTGCGCTTCGCGCTGACACCGGAACTCAAGCCCTGCGTCTCGCTGTAACCACAGCCCCAGATCTCGTGCTACTCGACCTTGGCTTGCCTGATGTGGACGGGCAGGTTGTTCTTAGAAAATTGCGGGAGTTTTCCGATGTCCCCATCATTGTGTTATCGGCCCGCGCACAAGAGGCCGAAAAGATCATGGCGTTCGATCATGGGGCCGATGATTATGTCGAAAAACCATTTGGCGTAGGCGAACTCCTGGCGCGCATGCGTAAAACAATCAGGTCAAATAATCACGTCCATGATAAAACCGCTGGAGATATCACATATGATGATATACGACTTATAGATAACAATATGTCGGCAGTCGTTGGTCAACAAGAAATTAAATTAACAAAGACTCAATATCGTATTCTTAGATTGTTAGTTATTAACAGGGGAGTTGTTCTGACGCATGAAAATATATTAAGCATAGTATGGGGTAAATCACATTTATCAGACGTTGGTTATCTTCGAATATATGTAGGTCAATTACGATCAATATTTGGCGAATATGGCGAAAAACATATATTAACGAGACCTGGTATTGGCTACTATTTTTCGTAGAACAATT
>NZ_JBMFGY010000139.1:0-7028 GCF_049977125.1 Acidiphilium sp.
CTGTAAATCCGCTGGCGTACGCCTACGTTGGTTCGAATCCAACCCCTTCCACCACCCCCGTAAACGGCATGGTCATGTCGAAGCGCGTGTGAGGTCCTCTCCCGGTGTCAAATCGTCAATGGGTTGCACGAAATGGAAATGGCCGCTCTTCCGGTCACTCCGGCCCGGCGGTATGATGGCGCAATGGATGATTTGATCGAACGACTGAGCGCGGTGCTGGGTCCGGGTGGGGTGCTGACTGAGCCGAATGATATCGCCCCGTTCGGCACCGATTGGCGTGGATTGATCAACCATCGGCCGCGCGCCGTGCTTCGCCCCGCCGATACCGATGCAGCCGCGGCGGCGATCATGCTGTGCGCCAGAGCCGGCGTTTCGATCGTGCCGCAAGGCGGCAATACCTCTCTGGTCGCCGGCGCCATTCCGAGTGAAGCGAACACGCAGATGGTTCTCAGCATGGCACGGCTGAACCGGGTGCGCAGCATCGATCGGACCGGCCTGACCATGGTGGTTGAGGCGGGTGTAACCCTGCGCAATGCCCAGATGGCCGCCGAGGCGGAGGGCGCGTTGCTGGCCTTGTCGATCAGCTCGGAAGGTTCGGCCCAGATCGGCGGCGTGATCGCCACCAATGCCGGCGGCAATAATACGCTGCGCTTCGGCAACGCGCGGGATCTGGTCTTGGGGCTGGAAGTTATCCTGCCCGATGGGACCATTTGGCATGGGCTGCGACGGTTGCGCAAAGACAACACCGGCTATGCGTTGCGCCAATTATTCGCGGGATCAGAAGGCACGCTCGGCGTTATCACGGCGGCGGCACTGAAACTCCATCCCGCGCCGCGGCAGCGCGTCGCCTGCCTGTGCGGTGTTGCAAGCATTCACGCGGTGCTCGACCTGTTCGCCAGGTTTCGCGAGGAGGATGAAGCGGCGTTATACGCGTTTGAGTATATTTCTGGCGAGGCGATGGCGATAAACCTGCGCCACATGTCAAACGGGCGGCTGCCGCTGGCCAATCAGGCACCGCATTACGCATTGCTTGAACTCGCAACCACACGCCGCAACGATCATCTGCGTGAGACGATGGAAACCGTTCTGGCTGATGCTTTGGAATCCGGCATGATCGAGGATGCGGTGATTGCGACATCGGAGGCCCAGCGCCTCGCGTTCTGGGCAATTCGCGAACATCTGGCGGAATCGCAGAAGCGCGAAGGCGCCTCGGTCAAGAACGACATCTCGGTTCCGATCGCCGCAATCCCATTGGTGCTGCAACGTGCGGAGGCGATGCTGGCGCGGCATTATCCGGGCGCCCGCATGGCGGCGTTCGGCCATGTCGGGGATGGCAACGTCCATCTCAACGTCATCACCACCGCCGCGGGCGAGGCGCTGATGGCTGATATCAACGCCATCGTTGCCGATCTGGGCGGCAGTTTCTCGGCCGAACACGGCGTGGGCCTGACGAAGCGCCCGGCTTTCGCCGCGTGGCGTGAACCGACCGAACGGGCGTTGATGGTGCGGATCAAAACCGCCATCGATCCGGCGGATACCCTGAATCCGGGCAAGATTTTCTGAAATCCCGGCCGCGAGCGAACCAGGCTTCACTTGTTCTGATCTGGAATCGTCTCCGCGGCCATTTCATCGCGGAAACGCTGCGGGGTTGCCGACCCCGCCATTGTCGTTGCCTCGATGCGTCGCCATTTACCATTCATGAGGTTACGAACATTACGACAATGCCCTGAATCCGCCGGCGGACCGACCGCGTGAGGCGGCGATGGCGCCGGGCTTCGATCGGTGCGTTAGTTGCCGTGGTTGCCGTTGCCGTCCCGATGATGGCGTGGCGGTGGAGCTGGTTCATACCGCTGGTTGAGTCGCGTGCCTCGATCGCCCTGGGCCGGCAGGTTAGTATCGGCAATCTGCACATCGCGCTCGGCCGGGTAACCACCATAACGGCCGATCGGATCGTGATCGCCAATCCGCCGTCTTTTCCGGCCGATAAGCCCTTTGCGTCGATCAAACGGCTGACAATTGGGTTCAACCTGATCGATTATTTATTCCATGACCGACTCGTTTTACCCTCGATCGATCTGGACAGGCCGGTGATCGATGCCGTCGAAACCATGCAAAAGACGAACAATTACTCGTTCCATCAATCCACAACAAAAAAAACCGGGAAATCTCTTGAATTGGGCATCCTCACGATTGAGCAGGGCCGCCTTCATGTTGTTGATCCGGCGCGCGAATCAAATGTGACACTTGCCATTGCGACCACACCCGCGACTGGAATCGTTGCTCAGGGGGGCCAGACCGAACAGCTCAGCGCCACCGCGACCGGGACCTACAACCGCCAACCGATCACCGCGCGCATGACCGCCGGCGCTCTGTTCACCCTGCGTGGCGGTGCCAAACCCTATCCGATCGACATCAGCGTCACCAACGGTCAAACCGATATCGTCCTGGTTGGTACGCTGGCCAACCCTCTGGATTTTGCGGGTGCCGACCTGCACCTTGCCCTCTCTGGCGCCAACATGGCCGATCTCTATGCCATCACCGGCCTTCCGATTCCCGCGACACCGCATTACAGCCTTGCCAGCCGCCTTGCCGATCACAACGGCACAATCACACTCACCGATTTCCACGGTCTGGTCGGCACAAGCGATATTGCCGGCACGATTACCGTGCAACCCGACGCAGCGGTCGATCACGGCAAAGCCAAACCGGCCATCCATCTCGACCTGACGTCGAAACGCGTTGATCTCGCCGACCTTGGCGGCTTCATCGGCGCCACACCCGGCGCCAAGGCGACACCCGGTGCGATCAAACGCGCGACGACCAGGAGCGCCAATTTCCTGCCCGACCACGCCTTCAGCATACCCAAACTTAATGCCGCGAATATCTATCTACACTACAGCGCCGCAAGCATCGAGGGACGCTCGATGCCGCTTGACAAGTTTAGCGCGACACTCACCATTATCAACGGTGTCATCACCTTGCATCCGGTCAGTTTCGGCATTGGCACCGGCACTATTTCAGGTGCGATCGCATTGACCCCACAACCGGATAATCTCATCCACGCGGTCGCCAGCATCGATTTCGACAATGTCAATGTGTCGAAACTGATGGCCGCAACCCATGTGTTCAAGGGCGACGGGCTGATCCAGGGCAAAGCCGTGCTGAGCGCCACCGGCAACTCGATTGCCAGTTGGGCGGGCAATGGCAATGGCGGGCTTTCGCTCTATATGACGGGTGGCAATCTGAGCGACATTCTGGTCTCGCTCTCCGGTCTGCAATTTGGCAATGCGCTTATTGCCGCACTCGGGATGCCGCATCAGACCGACGTGCGCTGTTTCGTTGGAAATTTCAGCCTGAACGACGGCATTTTCGTCACCCGCACGCTGCTGCTCGACACCGGCAGCGCCATCGTGCGCGGTGGCGGCACAATCAATATGAAAACCGAAGCGATCGACTACCACATCAGGTCGATACCGAAACATTTCAGCATTGGCTCCCTGCCCTCTCCGATCGAGATTGGTGGCACAATGAGCCAGCCCAGGATGGGGCCGGCCAAGGGTCCCCTCATCGCCCGAGGTGCTGCCGCGGTCGCGCTCGGCATCATCGCCGCGCCGCTCGCGCTGATCCCGACGATCCAGTTCGGCACCAAGGACCCGCATGTCTGCGGCTCTCTCCTGGCGGCCGCTGAATCGCGGGATCACGACGATCGCGCCACGGTTGGTACCAGACCGTAGCGTTCTCGAGGTCAGAATCGATATTTCGCGGTGGCGCCAATAATGAAGTTGCGGCCCGGCGCGGGTTCATAATATTCACCGGCGTTCGCAGCGATCACCACCGCTCCGATATAGGTTCGGTTGAGGATATTGTTCACGCGCAGAAATTCATCGAAGCCGAATTTACCGATGGTCTGACGAAATCCGCCCGCGATGCCCGTGGTGAAATAGCCAGCGGCATACGCTGAATTCTGGTTATCGACATACATCCGGCTCTGCCACTGGCCATTGAGTAAAGCATAAAAACCCGTGGCCGGATCGTGCCAATCGATTTCAGTATAGATACGCTGCTGCGGCACGCCGGGTAATGCCTTGCCGGCAATCGCGCTATGCTCGAAAAAAGCCTTCAGCAGCGTATATGAGCCATAGATCTCGAAATGATGGGGCAGAAACCAGTCGACGCTGGCATCCACCCCGTTGCGCGCGGTCTGGCCCTCGTTGGCATAGGCCGTGCGGCCATTATTCGAGGATGACACGACGATCTGGTTACTTGTGTGGATGTGAAACGCCGCGATCTTTACATAAGCGCGGTCGCCCAGGAGCGATTTTATTCCGGCCTCATAATTTTCGCTGGTGGTTGGCACCAAAGCCGAATTGAAACCCGCCTGGCCGTTCGGCAGATAGGCCAGTTGGTCGAGCGTCGGCGTTTCGAAACCCTCGCCGTAATCGGCGAACAGATTGGTCTTGGGCGTCAGATGATAGGTGACTCCCGCGACGAGACTGGTATGACCGTAACTGACCGACCCGGTATCGTTGGTCAGTTTCGGTGTGACATACAGATCCTGTACGCTGAAATACTCTTGACTGTGACGAACGCCGGCATCGAAAATGATCCGTGATGTCAGATTGGCATCGATCTGGGCGTATTCGGCGATGTTGCGGGCGATGTCCTGCTCGTTGCGGCGCAATCCGCCGATCGAACCGTTATTATTGACATAACCTTTCCGATGCTGGTCCTCATAGCCGAAATCCACCCCGGCTATCGCGGTGATTGGAATACCCGCGATCTCATCCCGGTGGGTGAATCGTCCACCGATGCCGCCTGATTTACGTTCCAGATCGACAACGCCGCCGCCCGAGGCACCAAAATTGCCGCTGAACGGCAGATACTGCAATACCGAGTGATCAACATCATAGACCAGCAGGCGAATACTGTTATTCTGATTGAAATTATGCCGGTAGATCAGACCGAACTGAACATGCCGCAATGTTTTGCGCGCATCGAATTGATCCGCCCCGTTCCCCGCGAGACGTGGGTTATCGTGGTATTGCGCTGCGGTCAGACCACCCGGATCGAGTGAATCGGGTTCGTTCAAAGCGTCGATCAACAGGGTGTAACTGGTATCGGCATTAACCTGAACCCGATATTTTCCGTAGAATTGTTGACGGCGGGCGGCGCTATGATCGCGATAGCCTCCCGCATAGAAATCACTGGCGTTCATCATGTAGTTGAACGAGCCGTCGCTGCCGAATTTACTTGTTCCGCCATAGGAGGCGGTGGTTCGCCAACTCCCGTAGCTGCCGGCCAAGATGCCGCCGCTCACCGTCGGTTGCGCCGGCCCGTCCTTGCTGAACACCTGGATCACACCGCCGGCGGCATTGCCGTATAATACCGAGAACGGCCCGCTCAGCACTTCGATCCGCGAGACATCGCCGAGGTCGATCACTTCAGAATCGCCGGTTCCATCCGGCTGGGTCGCCGGCACGCCGTCGATCAGGATTTTGACATTGCGGGTGCCGAACGCCGTCTGCGCGCCGAAGCCGCGTGAGGTGATCCGCACGCCGGTTGCGTAATTCTGCTGGTTCTGCACATCGATCCCCGGTGCGCGATCAAGGCTTTCGGAGAGGTTTTCCTCCGCGTTTGCCTCGCTTACCTCGCGCCCGGTGATCGTTGCAATCGACACCGGCACGTCGAACCCCGATTGCCGGGTGCGAGTTGCGCTGACAACGATTCGCTTGATCGCGAGCGCACCGGCGGACGGAATAACCAATGGTGCTGTCTGCGCTCGTGCGACACCGGCCAAAGCCGTCATCGCGAGGAGCGAGGCGGCGCCAGGGGTCAGTCTGATCCGCATCAGTAGACAACGACGCTGCGGATGCTTTCGCCCTTGCGCATCAATTCAAACCCCTCGTTGATTTTCTCGAACGGCAGAACATGGGTGATCAGATCATCGATATTGATCTTGCCGTCCATATACCAATCGACGATCTTCGGGACATCGGTCCGCCCGCGTGCGCCGCCAAACGCGGTGCCGCGCCAGTTACGTCCGGTCACGAGTTGAAACGGCCTTGTGGCGATCTCCTGACCGGCGCCGGCCACGCCGATGATGATTGCCGTCCCCCAGCCGCGATGGCAACATTCCAGTGCTTGTCTCATGACTTTGACATTGCCGATACATTCGAAAGTGTAGTCGGCCCCGCCATCGGTCAGGTTGACAAGATAGGGAACCAGATCTTCGCCGATCTCGGCCGGATTGACGAAATGCGTCATCCCGAATTTTTCCGCCATCGGCTTGCGGCCATTGTTCAGGTCGACACCGATGATTTTATCGGCACCCGCAATCCGCGCCCCCTGGATCACATTCAATCCAATGCCGCCAAGCCCGAAAACCACAACATTGTCGCCCGGTTGCACTTTGGCGGTATTGATCACGGCGCCGATACCCGTGGTGACACCGCATCCAATATAGCAGATCTTGTCAAATGGCGCGTCATCACGCACTTTCGCGAGCGCGATCTCCGGTAATACGGTGAAATTCGCGAAGGTTGAGCAGCCCATGTAGTGCATCACCGGCTCACCATCGCAGGAGAACCGGCTTGTGCCATCCGGCATGACGCCCCTGCCCTGGGTCGCGCGGATCGCGGTGCAGAGATTGGTCTTGCGCGACAGGCAGGACTTACATTGCCGACATTCCGGCGTGTAGAGCGGAATGACATGATCGCCGGGCTTGAGCGAGGTGACGCCGGCACCGATTTCGACCACGATCCCTGCCCCCTCATGCCCGAGAATTGCGGGGAACAAGCCCTCAGGATCTGCGCCCGACAGGGTATATTCATCGGTATGGCAGATGCCGGTCGCCTTGATTTCGACCAGCACCTCGCCCGCTTTCGGACCTTCGAGCTTAACGGTGCCAAGCTCGAGGGTTTTGCCTGCTTTCCAGGCAATTGCAGCACGAACATCCATCGCGTGTAGTCCTTTTGCTTAGAGCGATATGCGATTAAGTTGACGCGGCAGCGGCAACATAATCGCATGAA
>NZ_JBMFGY010000140.1:0-6968 GCF_049977125.1 Acidiphilium sp.
ATCACCGCCGCACGAGCTAACAATCTGCTGCCCACAATCCCTGCCCAGGTAGCGGTCTGATCCGGGGGGTGTGAACGGTTACAAGTCGAGCATGGCCGGTTCGCTGCTACTCGGGCAGCGTCTGGCCCGTGGTATCGCGGCCGAACGGAATAACCAGAAGGCCGACGGCGAAGGCGACCGCGGTGATAGCGACCGGCGTACCCAGCGTACCCATGCTCTTGACCGCGCCGGCCAGGATGAAATTTACAGCGGCACCAGCGAATCGACCGACTGAGGTGCAAAAGGCAAATGCGGTTGCTCGGATTTCGGTCGGATAGAGTTCCGGCAGCCACAAGCTGAACATCGCAAAATTACCCCCGCCGAAACCGAGAAAGAACAGGATGATCAAAAAGGTAGTTAGACCGTGGTCGGGCGGCAGGTAGAACGCCCAACCGAAGGCGGCGATGATCGTGACGAACATGACCGCGAAATAGAAGGCCAGGGTAGAACGCCGGCCGAAGCGCTCGGCGAGGGGCGGTAACGCGATGCAGCCGATGATCGTGCCGATCGAGAGCAGTGCGGTGCCGAACGAGACCATGTGGATCGCGGCGGGCAGGGCCATGCCGGATTTTCTCGCAAGAATGATGATGGCGCTTGGTTCATACACCGCCCCGGCCCAGAGACCGATGATCGCGACCGTCAGCAGCACCGACATCACGATGGTCTGGCGCCGGTGCGCTGGGTTGAAGATCGCGGCGAGCGGGTGGGTCGTGCGTGTCGCCCGATGGCGTTGCCACTTACTGGTTTCCTTCACGCCAAGCATGATCAGCACGGAAATCACTACCGGGGCGAGGCCGCAGAGGAACATCGCGCGCCAGCCGTAATGGGCGCCGATGGTGAAGTTGAGGGCAGCAGCAACGAAGAAACCGGCATAGTACCCGGTCTGCAGGAGGCCGGCGCCCATCTTGCGCCGGTCTTCGGGCCACGATTCAGCAACATAGGTTCCCGCCATTGCCCACTCACCGCCGATGCCAATGCCGGCGATCAGGCGGAATAAGCCGAGTTCATAAATGTTCTGCGACAACGCGGCAGCACCAGTGAAGACCGCGTAGATCAGGATGGTGGCGGCCAAGGCGTTCTTGCGGCCGAACCGATCCGCGATCGGCCCCCAGATGAACGAAAATCCCCATCCGATCAAAAATACTGCGAACAGGATTGAACCAAATTCGCCGATATTGGCGGGCGTCGGCTTTATGCCGGATCGCGGCAACAATTGGGTCAGCGCCGGGGCCAGGACGAGGGCATAGATCACACTGTCCATGCCATCGAGCATCCAACCGAACCATGCTCCCCAGAAACCAGCGATCTGCTGGCTGTTCAAGGGCGTGCGTGCGACGACTGTGCCGTGACCGGCTATGGATCGATTATTCATAGCGTTCCCCGCATACAGATGTTATTGATATATTTACCTTTTATATGCAGCAATCAGCCGTTCACTACAATCTACCCTCTGGTGCGGCGAGCCAGCCAGCTTTGCCCCGGCAAGGCGATTAACTGATCGACCGCGCTGCTGCGCGCAATTGTGCCATCACGTAAATAAGCTTCGTGACGTGATTCGATCGCTTCGGGATCATATAGATAATTGACCATGATACCGAAGGATTCCGCGATGCCCCGCGGCGCGGGGTTTCCGAGCCAGTTGATCCGTTCAAGCCGCGCGCCGTTGCCGAGGTGGAACCGGGCGACGGGATCGGGGCGTGATTTTACTTCCGGATCCGACCTGAGGGTTCCGGTAAGGTATTGTGCAGCCAGACGCAGCAACGGGCCGCGCAGGGCGCCGGCGAGCTGGGGCTGTGTCCACCATTCCTTGGTGGTCAACACCTCCGTGAGCAACGCCGCGTCGTCGGTCGCCGAGATCGTAGCGGTGCGGATGATTGTTTCGCGCTCTTCGGCGGCAAGTAAAGGCATCGAGCCTCGCCGCGCGAGTGCGGCTATTACTGCCTGGCGTAGCTGTGGCACCGGAGAGAGAGTTGAGAACCGCTTGAGACGCGGTAGTTCGGCCTGAAGTTCGGCGACCACCTGCTTGATCAGGAAATTTCCGAAGGAAATGCCGCGTAGTCCATCCTGGCAATTGGAAATCGAGTAGAAAATCGCAGTATCAGCGTGAGCTGCAGCGTCATGCAGCAGGTCATCTGCGTCGGCGTCTTCGGGTGCCAGGGCGAGCAGCGGGGTGATGGCATTAGCAAGGCCCTGAACCAGTGCAACCTCCACGAAGATCAGCGGCTCATCGGGAAGCGCCGGATGGAAGAAGGCAAAGCAGCGCCGATCCGGAGCAAGGCGGCGGTGTAGATCATCCCAGCCGGCGATTTCGTGTACCGCCTCGTAGGTGATCAGTTTTTCAAGTACGAAGGCTGGGGTACGCCAATCGATGCGGCGAAGTTCCAGAAAACCGCGGTTGAACCACGAAGAGAACAGATGTTGGAAGTCAGAATCGAGTGAAACAAGTGTGGGTGTGGTGCGCAACTCGGCCAATACCTCGGTGCGCAGCTCGATTAATGCCGCGGTGCCACCGGGCGCCATGTTCATCCGGCGTAGCAATTCCTGGCGTGGTGGCTCGGCGGCATCGGCGAGGGCGGTTGCTGTTGCGGCACCCGGATTGGCCAGATAGGCGCGCGCGGCGGCTTCGAGTTGCACCGGATCTGGCTCGAAACTGGTCGCCAGAAACTCCAGGAATCTTTTGCGGTCGGGTGGATTGAGTTCGCGCAGGGTGCCGAGTAGAGCCGCGGCGAGGGCAGCACCCGACGCCTCGCCCCGACCGCTGAGCAACGCATCCGCCAGCAGTTCCGCCCGCTCACGCGAGGGAAGATTGTCGTTGGGAAGGTTAACGAACTTACGACCGTGATCAGCGATCGAGGTCCATAGGCGATCTAGCCAGGAACGGCTGGAATGATCGGGGGTAACGGGCAAGGAACCGAACATTGTTGTCATCCCTTATCAAGCCAAGGTTGATTGTAGCGCGAAGCGACGGCTACCGAAACTGAGGCATGATCAGATCGGGTGGGTGAAGCGGTCAAATTAGAACTTGCTAAGGTGCTGGTCATGCGGGGAGTACGGCGGCTGGTCGTTGTTGGTAGAGAGACTTTGGGGCGGGGATCGATCGGGTGGGGATCGCGACTCGCGCGATTGGGGCGGAATTTGCATCCGGGGTGCAGTGCCGCGCAGGGCGGCAAGCCGGATGATGCCATTTGCGCGGCAAATCGGGCTATTTAGACGGATCGGCACGGCGTGCCCTGGGAGCGATGGGTGTTACTGCTTGAGGTTGTTGAAGTGATGGATTCGGGAACCGGAGCCGCGCGTCAATGATATTGTGGGTTTCAATGGCTTGCCCAAGCCGGTCGCATCCTCACAGCCCGACAGTCATGGAACGCCGCGTTTCTGAACTCCGGGTGCGAGCCCTGATCGCCTCGGCTGACATCGCTGGTCCCACCCATGGTCCCTGCACCAGATCGATCTCTAGAGCTCGCGCCCGATTTACTTCCATCTCTGTCTCGACCCCGTCGATCGTCACCGGAATTCCCAAACGATGGGCAATCTCCACCGAAGCACGGATCAGAGTCGCGTCATTCGATGCGTCTTCCGGCGTCATCATATGAGCCAGTCGCCGGTCGAGCTTCAAACCGGTTAACGGCAGTCGTGATAGCAAAGCCAGACTGCCAAATACCGCGCCAAATCCTTCGAGAATCACCCCGACCCCGCACTCACGCAACGAGGCCATCGCATGGTGTTGCGCCATTCCTCCGTCGATCAGCTCGGATTCGTCGATCTGCAGATCGATCCGCCCCTGGCCGAACCCCTCGCGACCGAGCGCCGCAAGAAGCGTATCGCACACCACATGATCCGCCAAAGCCCGGCTCGGCAACGGTACCGCAACTCGGCAGTCCAACGGCCACAACTGGACGGCCACCGCGGCCGCATCTAACGTGAAGCGCAACATCTCCGCGTACAGAGCCGGATTTTCCAGATCCCGCAACAATGGCGCCACCGAGATCAGCCCGCGCCGCCGGTTCGGCAATCCCAACCATAGCTCTGCCCCCTCAACCCGATCGGCTGCCTCGCCGCTCGAACCACCCAGCTGCAGCCGCGGCAGATAACGCAAAGAGAAAAGGCCACCTCGTAATGCCTTGGTCAACCACGTCGCCCGCTTGCGCTGTTCAATGGCCTCCAGTCGTCGTAGCGACGCCAGGGTCCGCCGATCGACCAGCCCAGCCGGCGGATCGGGCATGTCGTGGTCAGGTGTAGGCAAATCGGGTGATGTCGCTATGCTCACACCCGTCGTTCCGGTCGGACTTGCTCAATCATGCGCGTCGTTGTGCCGATAGAAAGTAAAGGTTCCGTTAGAGCGGACGTAAAATTTAAATAAACCCCTCCGATTGGGATAAGGCTTATTTTTAAGTCAGCGCGCGCGGATGCGTGAACTCTACCAGCAAAATATCAACCTGCGTCCAAACGTGCCCCTTGCGCGTTCATTTTCGACGAGCGAACTGGCAAGGTGCGAAAACTCAAGACCGTCTTTTCGGTGCCCGGCCGCGGCTTTCAAAAGATACGACGTCTGCCTGCTACGACCATTCCGAGGGCGAGCAGCCCAGTACCTAGAAGAACGAAAGAGCTGGGTTCTGGAACCGGAATAGACGTGCCAGGGGTGCCGGGCAAAAATGTATCTGGACCAGTCCCAAAAGAAAAGCTCGCACTTTTAACAACAGTATCACTTGTCACTCTACTTGCGCTAAAAATAAACGTTGCCGTGTCCAGAATATATGGATTAAAGTTTGCGATTCCTTTGTTAAAATCATATTGGCCCGGGCCAATGATCATATCTTTGGGTTTTCCCTTTGCCAAGGTGCCCGCAGCTTCAAGTGTTATTGTTGATCCAGAATTACCAAGTGCCCAATGGTTAATGGTACCGGTAGTGTCGATAACGGAATCCGTTGAATATGAGGTGTTAACCAATTGTCCGAATGCGGTGTAAGAGCCAAGCTTTCCAGGTGCGGCACCCAAAATGAATGAAATATCACTCAATGCCTGACCCGCGGACCTCATGTTTGATTCAGTATTATTTAGAACAACACTAAGCATACCATTCTCGGTAGTAATCGTCGCGGATCCGGCTAAAGCCCCATCCGAGCCGGTACCCGAAGCCGTGAAGGTATACACGCCCGCCTGCGCGGTGCCTGCAGCACCCAACGCCAAAGCCGTCGCGACCAGGAATGTCTTCAACATTTCTAAAGCCTCCTCCTGGGGCCCAGAGCCGCCGGTAACCCGGAGTTCCTCATAGCCCTTCCACTCGTTCCATCATATCTATTAATTTCAACAAAGTCACCAATATTTTAGAGGCTCTATAGCATTGAAATAGTAATCATAAGTTGTTTATTAAAACTAGTGGTTGTAAAATGCTGCGAGGACTGTTCACAGTAGGTTTTGTGCAGATTGCCCCCGTTGTATTGATTTTCATAAATGGTGTGAGTCGGGCGGTTCGGCCGCCCGCCAGGTTTCGGTGCGAGAGGGTTGAGATTTATGCCACCAAAGATCCAAACGACCGGTGACATCGCCCTTTCAACTCGGCCAGGAGGGCGATGACGCCAGGCTGGCTGAATCGAGGTGCCAAGCGCATCCTGTCCTCCCACCCTAGCGAATGGCGGCGATTTGGGCTTGCTCGGCGGACTGCCCAGCTTGCTGCTGGCTGGCCTGTTCTGTCGATGCGTTGATCTGACGCCCGGAGACGGTTGCCGCCTGCCAGTAGCGTTGTGCGGCTTCCTGGACGCGATCGATGCTTTCAGCGACTTCGGATGAAGCGGTCGGAGATTGAACCGTGCTCACCAGTCTGATTTCAGCACCGCCCAACCCCTGCCTCGCCGCGTCGGTCTTCTCGGATGGCGTGCTCAGCGCCGCCGGCTGCGTTTGCGCATCGAGCGCCGCATCTTCGGCGGCTTGACGCTGAATCGGGCCGGACGCGAGTGCCGCGGCAGCCGGCAATTCGCGTTCCGACCCGATGCGGATCGCCCGATCCAAATCCGAGATCACGGTATCAAACCGACCGCTGTCCAATGCGTTCAGGACGACAGCTCGCGACAGCCCAGCCGCGCTCATGACAACAGCCGCCGGACCGTCATCGAACACCGCTTCGACCGCTGCGCGTGCCTCGCGGAGCATCGCGACCGGCGCGCGTGGCGGGTTGTCCATCCACGCGAAAAGTCGCGCCGTATCGACATCATCTTTTGCGAACGCCATCATCTCCTGGGTGGAGAGCCCGTTGATGTCGTGACGATTTTGCGTGAACCATTCAGCCATCTCAGCTCCCTTCCCTGCCAGGAAACTCCCGATTGAGATCGGCAATGAACGCCGCTTGTGCGTCGATCGTGTCGCGCACCAGGTTTTCAGCTTCCGGCAGATCAACCGTGCGACCGACAACGACGATGAGGTGCAGAAAATTGGCGACGATACCGAACCGCTCGGTATCGAACACGCCCCGCAAGCTGGTTGGATCGAGATCAGCCGCTTTCACGATGACGCAGAACGCAGGATCGGCGATCAGGTGATCCAGGGCGTCGCGCGCGGCTTCGATGCCGTGCCCGCGCATCGAGGCGGCATTATCATCGCCGAGGGCCGCCCCGCCGATATTCTCGAAGCAATCGATGGCTCGGGTGATGATGTCCTCAGTGGACGCACCCCCGAGATCGAGCCGTGGCTGGGTGAACCATTCTGTCGTCATACCCGCACCTTGGGTTTGTTGGCGAAGCGATTTTGCGCGACCCGGCTGACCATCTCCGGCCGCCGGAAATAGATCGCCCGGCCGCAGCGCAGGGGGCGGCCGGATTTGGGGATGATGATCTGCTCATCATCGCGCATGTCGTGCATGATTTCCTCGGCGCGGATGAGTTGGCGTTTCAGCTCGTGATAGGTGAGCGTGTTGCCCTTCGAGCGGTGCCCGACTT
>NZ_JBMFGY010000141.1:0-4378 GCF_049977125.1 Acidiphilium sp.
GCGCTCGCGCGGGGCAAGATCACCGAGGAGACCGCGTACCTGATCGGCCGGGAGTTCGGCGATGTCGGCTGATGTCATTCCCGCAGAAAGGAGGTGATCCGTGTGGCGCTATACCATGTCGCCCTTCCGGCTGTTCGTGATCGACGCCCGCGCTCTGGTGCCGCTGATGATCTTTCTTGTCCACTGGAGCTTGCTGACGCTGAAGATTGCCGGCGTTGGTGTGCTGATCTTCGCCGGCGTGGAATATGCCGGTGTCCGGTTCACAGCCGCGTTCCGCATCATCCGGGGCTGGATCTACGGACCCATCCGGCCGGCCCGGCGCACTAGCTGGAGGCGCTACCACGCATGAGCGCGGCACTCGATCTCACCCGGGTCAGCCGCGTTCTCGAGGCGGTGCTCGACCGTGACTCCCGCCCGGTGATGTTGCGCAGCATGGCGAGCTGGCAGCTTCACCGGGTGCCGACGCATGTGGCCGCGGCCCCGGCGGGGCTGCTCCCGGCCTTTCTCGTTGCCGGCGATGCATTGCTGCGCGAGGCGACCGGCAAGGGAGTTGAGACCGATCTCCAACCGGAGCGGGTTTCGCTTCTGGGCTACCGGGTCGCTTCGGTGCGTCATCAGCGCTTCAGCGACGTCATGCTGGCGATGATGGAGGCCACGGATCAGATCGCGCGCAACGGCCGCCTGATGGCAGACGATCTCAAGCTCGTTTTTGAATTGTCGCAGACGCGTCTTGCGCGTATGATGGGCACGGCGCCGCTCGATGCCGGTTCCATCCCCGACATCAGGCACAGTCCCGAACAATCCCCTTTGTCTGGACCGTCGCCATGAGCAGGCAGCTGCGCGACGCGTGGCAGCGTCCCTCCATCAGGACATGGTTGGGGGTGACAGCATTGACCGGCTGCCTGCTCGCCTCGAGCGCGTCGGCTGCGATCGCATCGCAACCGCTACCGCCTCCCGGTTCGTCATCGACGATCTCCGGCGCGGGACGGCACATGGCGTCCTGCATCGAAGCCGCCGCGTCGACCTGGCATATCTCGCCCCTCGTCATCCTGATCCTGCTGCATGTCGAAGGCGGTTCGCTCGGCGCGGTTCATCCGAATGCCAACGGCACCGTCGATATCGGCCCGATGCAGATCAACCAGATCTGGCTGCCGACGCTCGCCCGTCATTGGCGCGAGACGGTGCCGCAGACCTATGCCACGCTCGAGAATAGTTTCTGCGCCAACGTCGTCGCCGGGACCTGGATCCTGCACAAGGCGATCGTCGAGGCGCACGGTCATCTCTGGCGCGGCGTCGCCTACTACCATTCCCACACGAAAGTTTTCGAGAGCGACTATCTCCGCGCGGTGCTGGCCGAAGTCCGGCACCTGCAGGCGGAGATGCGCATGCATGACGGCGAGGCATCATGAGCGGCAGTCTGCGCACCCGGCAGAATTCTCTGGAGGAGGCGGGGCTCGCCCTCGTCTTCATGATCATCCTGGTCGGCGGGCTGCTGTTCTTCGGCTGGTTCAAGGCGCATGCCATCGTCTCGCTCGTGATGCTCGCGATCCTGCGCGCGGAACTCTGGCCCGCCTCGCTCTGGACCCACAGCGTCGACCAGGCGCGCCAGGCCATGCAAGCCGCCCATCCCGCGACCGTGACGCTGCATCAGATCGTCCGCGCCTGCGCTTTCGTCGGCCTTGTCTATCGGATCCCGGCAGCGCTCTTCCTCGCCGGGCTTGCGGCCGTGACGATCTGGAAGGCTCCCGGCGAACGCTTCGCCCGGCCACTGGATTTCGAGGGGTTGATGAAGCTGCAGGCGATGAATTTCCCCTCGATCGCCGCCTTCCTCGAACGGCGGCACAGTCTCGTCCGCCCCGGCACCGACGCGGTCCGGCCGGCGGATTTCGCGCTGCATCTCGGTGAATGGATCGGCCTGTATGCGCTCGATGCCGAAGGAAGCTACGACCCGATCGCCGCCCATGGTGCCCTGGTCGCCCAGCTGGGTCCGGTGTGGCGCGGTCTCGATGAGGCGACACCGCAGGTTCGCGCGATGGTCGCTGTGTTTGGCCTGCACGCGGCACGCGAACGCGACGAAGCTCGTACCCTGCTCGGTGTGCTCTCCACATCGCTCGCCCCCCTGACGACCGAGGAGAAAGCCCAACAGGATAACAAGGCCGATCCGCTCGCTCGTACCGGTCCGGTAGCCCCGCTCGTCTTCCCGCCCGACGCGATCTCCGCGGTCGATGCCGTCCTGCATCGGCACGAGATCGTTCAGCCCGCGCTGGCCGTGATGGTGAATTACGCCTTCACCTCGACCGCGCTGATGGGCCTGCTGATGCATGCACGGGCGCGCGCCGGCGTTCTGGCCCCCGCGCAATTCGCTTTCCTCAAACTCGTCGATCGCCCGCTCTGGTACGCGCTGCACAGTCTCGGGTTTCCCCTGACCATCAGCGATTACGGGCCGCAACCGAACGCCCGGATCGAGGCGCTCGGCAGCCGGGCACATTGGGAGGCCGAACGGGCGGTGCGGCAGAGATTGCCGCGCCCCCGGATGGAGATGGCGATGGCGGCGATCGACCAGCGCCTGCGCGATCCGGCCAATCGCGGCCGGTCGATTACGGAGACACGATGATGCTCATTCACCTGCGCTCGATCGACGGGCAACCGCAGATCACCATCGATCCCGAGGGTGAGGCGCTGCCCTGCATAGAGACCCTGCCCTGGCACGGAAGCTCGTTCCGCCTCACCTGGTCCGCGTCCGGGGCGAGCGGGAGCAGGGGTGGGGATGGCAGGGAGGTCTTCCCCGGCGATCCGCGTGCACTTCATCCGAC
The DNA here is from genome assembly GCF_049977125.1 of Acidiphilium sp. NCBI lineage: Bacteria > Pseudomonadati > Pseudomonadota > Alphaproteobacteria > Acetobacterales > Acidocellaceae > Acidiphilium > Acidiphilium sp. Next base: position 2,814 of record NZ_JBMFGY010000141.1, read on the forward strand.
GGATACCGCCTCACCTTCGACCCCGCCCGCGAAACCGGGCGGTCGCATCGGGCAGTTCGCCGCGATGACGGCGACCTTCGCCGGGTTCCTCGTCGTCGGCATGATCATCGCCACGGTCTTCCGGGTGGGACCGTCGCGGGGTGTCGATGTGGGCCCCCGCGGCATCGCGGCACAAATACTCCGCCGTGATATTCCCTATGCCATCGCGCCCGCTCCTGCGGCAGACGTCGCGCCGCCCCCGGCAGAAATCGCCGCCCCTTATGCCGGGCGGCCGGAGCCACACGTGCGGGTGCCACCCCCCGAACCCGCCCGCGTCGCGGCACCACCGCCGCAGCTACCACCACCGCCCAATCCGGGGGTATTGTTCGGGTTGCACTCATGAGCAAACGGACCGTCATCGGCCCGGACAACAATACCGAGCGGACCGGCGCGCAACTCTATCGCGACGTCCGCCCGGGATCGACGCGCTTCCTCGATCTGGTCCGGACCGCGTTCGGCGGCTTCCTGATCATCGGGCTCGGCTTCATCGGCGTGATCGAACCGGCAGCACTGAACATCGTTCTGCTCGGCAGTCTCGGCATCGCCCTCTACACGCTGTCCGGCGCCGTCGTGCTGCCGTTCCGCCTACCCGTCCATTCGAAGCTGAAGGACCGCAATCATCCGCTGCCCGGCTCGCGCAAGCCGCGCCCGGCCGCCGGGACCTATTATCTCGGCCATATCTGGAACTCGCAAAAGCAGGTCTGGGCGGCGGATGACGACATGCGCCAGGGCATTCCGATCCTCGGCACCACCGGCGCCGGCAAGACCCGCGGCATCATCAGCATCCTCTGCAACTCCCTCCTTCAGGGCAGCGGTTTCACCTTCGTCGACGGCAAGGCGCAGAACCGGCTCTACAGCGATGTCGTTGCCCTCGCGCGCCGCTGCGGCCGCGAGGACGATGTGCTCACCCAGAATTATCTGGTCGCCTCGGGCAACCGCGACACCAACACCTTCAATCCCTTCGCCACCTGCAACGCCGACGTCCTGCGCGAATTGCTGGTCAGCCAGATCGAGGAAAACCCCTCGGGAGGCGGCGACAGCAATGGCGTGTTCCGCGCCGGCGCCATCGCGCTTCTCGGCTCGCTCGCGCCCGTGCTCGTCTGGGTTCGTGACAACAAGCAGATCCCGATCGACATCGAGCGCATCCGCTACGCCACCGAACTCCGCTCGGTCGCAGCCATCGCGGCGAAGAAGAAATTTCTCCTCCGCATCTCCGACCGCGATGACCCCCGCGAGATCGATATCGGGGATATTCCCGACGCGCTGCTCTACCCGCTCCGCGCCTATCTCGGCGAGACCGGGGATTTCGATCTGCAACTCGACTGGAACCGCCAGAAATCCACCGAACCCTCGCGCCAGCACAGTTTCGTGCTGCTGCATTTCCGGCAGACCTTCACCCAGCTGGCCGTCACCCTCGGCCATATCTTCAAGTGTCAGAACGGCGATATCGACATGCGCGATATCGTCCTCAACCGCCGCATCCTCGTGGTCAATCTGCCCGCCCTCGAGAACGCTGGTGAAACCAC